>JANORE010000347.1:0-5273 GCA_031415155.1 Akkermansiaceae bacterium
CGTGTAAGTGAACCCCTCGAAGGTTTCAATGATCGCGGTGCGTTGGCCTTCGGCAGTGCGTTCAGCTACCTTACTTTTCGGCACCACGTCTTCGAAGTTGGCATAAGATAAGAGAGTTTTGAACGGACCAATTGCATTTGCGTCTAACACTTCCTCGGCAGTGGCGCCTTCGAGTTTGTATTCTGCCTCTTCACTCTCACGAGTGAGTTTCCAACCTGCGCCCGCCTCGTCGGATTTACTGAGTGTGATGGATTTGATTTTTTCAGGGCTGATTAAACCATTGACGAGCCAGCGCTTCGCCTCGGCACTCACCGATGAGAACATCTCACTGACCGCGTAAAAGCCACTCTCGTCGTCATGATTGCGGATGTAACGTCCAACGGCACCACCACCACCCATGGGCGATTCCTCTTCTGCGCCGTTCTCGATGTTTTTCCCAAGGGAGACCTTGGCAATTTGCTTGCCACTCGTGTCTTTGAAGGTCGCGGTGAGTCCTCGATCATCCGGCTTGGTCGCCGCTTCATCCATGCCGAAGCGAGGGGCAAACGAAGGCCCTGCTTCCATGGCGACCGTGACTTTTAGCTCGCTGAGCGTGCGGATGAAATCGTTGACGAAAGTGCTATTCGCTGGGAAGCCATCGCGTTGATCGACACCCCATTTGCCATCTTTTTTGGTCAGAGTGACATTCTCGCCAGCACCTTGGATCTCGATGGTGGCCGCGTCATTTGCAGGAAAAGACTCGAAGAGATTTTGCCCGTGACTGCGCTTGGTGCTGGCGCTGGTGGACTGGCTGTGACTGAGTTTTACCGTGGCCACTGCCGCGCCGAGGGCGATTGCAATGACCCAGAGGATGATGACCTGACGTTTGTTCATTCGTTTAGAAAGTTTGAAAGTGGATGATGAAATGAGGAGAGCTGAATTATCTGGCGCGAGTTGCAGAGCGGCGTTTGATGAAAAAGATAAAACCGACGATGATGACGAGGCTGGGCATTGCGGCGACGTTGAGGAGGGTGATTTCTCCGGAGAGTTTGTCCTTCTGACGGCGTAAATCTTTCTCCTGCTCGCGAATGAGCTTGGAATAGGAAACTTGTTCTTCGCGTAATTTTTTGATTTCAGCTTCCTGTGCGGGTGACAGGTAAAGCTCGGAACCACGGGATTTCTGCGACTGGAGTTCACTCAATTTTTCTTGAGCCGCTTTTTGTTTTTGCTGAAATTCTTCGATTTTTACACCGACGGTTTTATTGAAATCTGACTCCATTTTTTGCACCACCGTGAATGGACGGGCGACGGCTGAGCGAGAACGCGAACCGATCAGATGCTTCGAGCCGATTGCTTGATCGAGCAGGTTGAAAAGGAGTGTCGCATTGCCATTAGAAGGCGATGCCATCTGGGTGCCACCGAAGTTTTGAACATTGTAGGCAAAGCGATCGTAGAAGGCATCCACATCCGCAATGAGGAAAACATTCCCTGGGCTAGCGCCTTCCTTGAGGCTCTCAGGCTTGGGATCTTTATCCTCAGGTGGCTTACCCGCTTCAGCAGCCGGCTTCGGTTTTCCGTCAGGGAAAGCGGTTTTAAATTTGCCGGATAAATGGGTGATGAGATCGTAAGCGGTGCCGTTAGATTTTAGGGTACGGCCGATGGCAGGGTCGAGTTTTGAGGCTTTCACGGCATCCGCAAATCCTGCCTCTGTTGAGGATTTGAGAAAGGTAGTCGCTGCCACACCCGCATTGCCAGTTTTCGTAAATGCTCCCGGAAGGAACAGGGTGACGGAACCGAGGTCTCGGGTGATGACGTTGTCTTTTTGCGGCATCGACTCTTGATTCATCGTCAGAACAGCGAGGCCGAGTCGGTCACCGCCGAGCTTAGTTGCATACTGCGGATCTGCCAGAACGAGGCCGGATTCGAAGTTCACCCCCCAGGCAGAGAGCAGAGTCGGGAGAGTCGAAGTGGTAGGGTTGGGTTGCTGGCCCATCATCGGATTTCCGCCGCCGGAAGTCATCTGAGCCGCGACAGAAAAGGCATCGAGGCAGGCAACCACGGTGCCGCCATTGAGCAGGTATTGGTCCACCGAATATTCGGCGGCGGGAGTGATCCCAGCAGGGTGGAAAAGTAACAGTGCTTTGATGTTTTTAGGGTCAATCGTAGGTGCTTCCATCGAGATATCCACTACATCGAAGGACTGCTTGAGCTGCTGATAAATCACCCAGCCAGGAGTGGCCGGCTGGCCCTGCATCATGGCGGGAGCACCTTTTAAATCCAGGGCTGACATGATGCCGATCTTTGGCTTTACCGGTGTGGAAACTTCCGCAATCGCCTTGGAGATATGATATTCTAACATCGTTTCTTCACGAGGATCGATGAAGGGGATGACGCTTTTTTTATCGAGGCAGGAAACGGCGAGACCGAAGAATAAATTCTGGTCATTCATTCGTTGGCCGTTGATTCCATCCAGGTTCGCGGAATCTTCAGCATCGGTGTCTGGCTCAGGATCGAGGTCTTCAATGCGAAGTTTCCCCTTGGAAATGGATGCGTATTCTTTGAGTAAATCATCGACGCTCCGCAGGTGGAGCTTCAGCTCCTCAGGCATGTAATCGGTATTACGGGAAGCGTAGTAGCGAATGACGACGGGCGTATCGAGCTCGGTAAGAATGGAGCGCGTGCCGTCTGATAGAGTGTGGACTTTATTTTCAGTGAAGTCGGCTCCGCGATTTCCGAGTGGCGTGAGCGAGACGAGCCAGTTGGCCAATAGGGCGATGGCGACGAGCGCCGCAACACCGAAGGCTGAGCGAGTGACCGGGTGGGTGATTTTCATGATGGATTCTGAAATACTTTTAAATTGGAGAGGACGAGTTTACGCGCGTTTTGAGGATAGGATCGCGCTGGTGCCGAGTAGGCAGACGAAAATGATGGAACCGAACCAGATGAAATCCTTCAGTCGGAAAAGCCCGCTATTTAATGAACTAAAGTGGTCCCAGACACCGAATGAGACGATGCCTTCCAGCACGCCCGGCGAGACGACCTTGGCCAGCTCTCGAGTCACAGGATCGTAGCCACAAAGAATCACGAGTACGCAGATGGCGACAGAGACGATCAGGCAGACCACTTGATCTCGGGTGCAGGCAGAAACTAACATGGTGATGGCGAGGAAGGTGCAGCAGACGAAAAAGCTCCCAAGGTAGCCGGAGAAAATGGCACCGTTGTCTGGATTTCCCAAGTAGTTCACCGTGGCGACAATCGGGAAGGTCAGTAACAGCGCGATGGCCCAGACCGTGGCGGCAGCAAGAAATTTTCCGATGATCGCGCTCCACGTGGAAACCGGAAAGGTGCCGAGCAGCTCGATGGTGCCAGTGCGCTGTTCATCTGCCCATAATTTCATGCCGACGGCGGGTGCCAGCAGCATGTAGATCCATGGATGCCAGAAGAAGAACGTCCACTGGAGTGATGAGTCTCCGACTCGCATGAATTCACCGAACGTGAAGGTGAATCCTAGCGAAAACAGGAGGAATATCACAATGATTGCGTAGGCAGTCGGCTGTGTGAAATAGCTGGAAAGCTCGCGTTTGTAAATCGTGCAAGATGACATGGATGGATTGCAGAGTAATGAGTTAGAAATGAGATGATCCTCAAGCGGCAGCTTCGGTATCACGCGAGGTGACTTTACGGAAAAGATCGGTGAGAGAGCCTGTGCCGGATTGGGCAAGGAGTTCGGACGGCGTGCCATCGGCGACGATTTTTCCGCGATCGACGATGACAGCACGGGTGCAGGCGGCCTCGACTTCTTCCAGAATGTGGGTGGAAAATAGAATGGCCTTGGTCTGGCCAAGTCGCTTGATGAGCTGGCGCACTTCGAATTTTTGGTTCGGATCGAGGCCATCAGTCGGCTCGTCGAGGATGAGAACTTCTGGATCGTGAAGTAACGCTTGGGCTAGACACGTCCGGTGGCGATAGCCTTTGGAAAGCGTATCGATGGATTGGCTGGCGACGGAGTTTAGGAAACAAGTCTCGATGGCGCGCTCGACAGCATCACTCTTATGCGAGCCTTTGAGGCCACGGATGGAGGCGCAAAATTTCAGGAACCCGACGACGGTCATGTCATTGTAGAGCGGAGCAGATTCGGGCAAGTAGCCGATCTTCGTTTTCGCCGCAGCGGGGTTATCTACGATGGAAATTCCGCAGACTTTCGCGTCGCCAGAGGTAGGTGGGATGAACCCGGTAATCATACGCATGGTGGTGGATTTTCCAGCACCGTTAGGCCCGAGGAACCCGAGGACTTCACCGGTTCTAACGGTGAACGAGAGATTGTCCACAGCGCGCTTAGTTCCGAATTGTTTGGTTAGAGTTTCAACTTCGATCATGGGATAGAGAGAGTTCGTATCATGGATTGCAGCGATAGCGACATGCCAAAAACTTTTTGTTTGAAAAAATAAATTTCAGTTTCCAAAAATTGGTTGATTCATTGAAAATCAATCAACTAAAATATGAATTTGTTTTGATTTCGATGCGAATCCTCATCTGATGATGGAGAGAACTATTGCTGGTTTCAGCAAGCTCACTCCAGCACTTGGATGGCGGAGCGGCTTTCGATCACGATTACAGGTCTAACCATTCCGGCGATTTTCTCGACTTGGATTTCGCCTTTGAGGTGGATTTTTTTACCGATGAGATGGCTGAGTTGTTGCTCGCTGAGATCTTCAGCGGCACCCTTCACTCGCACCTTGCCACGCACGCCATGGTTGTCGTTGATTGGCGTAAAAAGTAGATACATCGTTTTCCTAGAACCTGAGTAGTCGATGGATTGAAAAACGCCCTGAACCGTGACGTGTTGATGATTTTGGGCGATGAGTAAGTCTCGATCCTCTGGAGTAAAAACGCCGTTTCGTTTGGCAATTTCAGTGTTCTGCAGGGCGACTTTTGCCTTGTTCGCGGCGACGGCTTCTTGCGTGGCAGTAGTTAGATCCAGTGCTTGGCGGGTCGGTGGAATATCCAGAATGATTGCGACTGGCGCGGTCTGAGGAAGCTCGGTTTCTCTAACGGGTTGCGAGTGATGTTTCTTCTTTGGGATTTGGGTGATCGCCGTGGCAGGGATTGCCCTTGGTTTGACTCGCGGCGGGAAATGATCACGCAGCGACATCCAGCCACCCAACCCAACCGCGATGACGGCCAAGGTGGCAAAGAAAGCGACCAGAGGATTCGAGCTTTTTTTCTTCTTTGGTTTAACGATTGGTTTTCTCGCAGAAATGACTGGCCGTGGAGCGGGTGGTGCCGGGCCTCTG
>JANORE010000348.1:0-3102 GCA_031415155.1 Akkermansiaceae bacterium
TTCACACTTCGACCCGGAATCCATCCTTGATGCTGACGAGAACTGCCATTTGTGCGCTCGCAGTTTTCGCTTTCTCGGCCTGTGACGACAAGGAGCAGACGCCGTCTTGGGATCAATCTGAACGCAAGATTCCTGCGGCAACCGGTATTCCGAATGCCGTTGAGACTCATTCCCGTAAAGCAAATGCGCCACGCGGCAGTAATCTTGCAAATTCATCATTTGAAACGCCCTCCCAGGGACTCCGCTTCATTTGTTACAATGTCGAGAATTGGTTGAAGATGGATCGCTACGTCGATCACAAATCGCTCAAAAATGCGCCCAAGCCAGAGAGTGAAAAACAGGCGGTTGTTAAAATTCTCACTCACCACACGCCAGACGTCATCGGTTTTTCTGAGATCGGTGAAAATTCTGATTTAACAGAAATCCAAGATCGACTCAAGACTGCTGGACTTCATCTCCCATATTCTCACTACACGGGCGGCTCGGACCCGACACGTCACCTCGGGTTACTCTCCCGTTTCCCGATCACTTCCACGATCAAGCCCACCGAAGTAGAATATCAGCTCGCCGGAAAAACTCATGCGATCAACCGAGGAATTCTCGATGCCACCATCGAAGCAAATGGCAAGATTTACCGATTTCTCGGGGTCCATTTGAAATCAAAACGAGAAAGTGAGCAAGGCGATCAGGAGCTGATTCGCCTCAACGAAGCCCGCTTGCTTCGCCGCCATGTGAACTCCATTTTCAAGGGAAATGCCGATGCCAGAATGATCGTCTACGGAGATTTCAATGACACTCGCACCACTCCGACGCTCAAAACGATCACGGGAAATTACAACGATCCCACTTACCTCACCGCCATTCCGGCCAAGGATTCTCGTGGTGATGCGTGGACTCATCACTGGTCAACCCATGATATTTACTCGCGTATCGACTTCATCACCGTCACTCGTGCTCTCCGTAAAGAGGTCGATTTTCCCGCCGCGAAAATGATTGATGACATCGAGTGGGATCAGGCATCCGATCATCGACCAATCCTCGCGATTTTCAAATGAGTCGTATTTATAGGCTTGAACGAGGTAAATGGCACATCAAGAGTTCGCAATGTTCGTTTGGTCAAAACTCTCAGCAGCGAAGTGGATAGACGCATGGGAAGAGCGGTTCGCAGGAAATCCGAATCTCGTGATCGAGATGATCAAAGGAGGAAAATCCATCCGCGTGCAACTCTTCTGCGGCAGTCAAAAAGAAGCCGACGCCATCGTTGCCCAATTCGGCGGTAGCGTTCGTAAAATGGCGAACTCGGAGTGGAACAAGCCTGTCGCCCCACCCCGTCCGGTCAAGGTTCGCAATGTCTTCGTCCTCACTGCCGAGAATCGCCCCAAAGAACTCGCCGCTTTAAAAAAGGAAAACCCGAAGCGTGAAATCATCGTCATCCCACCAGAAATGGCCTTCGGCACTGGCGATCATGCCACGACTTCCAGTTGTCTGCGTCTGTTAGTCGATGTCGCCCGTGCTCGTAAAAATACCGACTGGACCGTCGCCGACCTCGGCACTGGAACAGGCTTGCTCGCCATCGCCGCGCGGAAACTGGGGGCCGGCGAGACTTACGCCTGCGACTACGACCCCTTCGCCGTCGCCGTCGGCCTCCGCAATATCGAGCGCAATGGCACTCCAGAAATCTCCATGCAGGAACAGGATGTTCTCAAGTGGAAGCCACGGAAAAAGGGCTACAACGTGGTCGTGGCGAATCTATTTTCCACCATCCTGATCGAGGCATGGCCAGTCATCGCGAAGGCGCTCGCCCCCGGCGGTGATCTCATCGTATCCGGTATTCTCGCCAGTCAAGCTTGGGAGGTTTTTACCGCCGCAGCCGCCAGCGGGCTTGGATTTACCAAGGTCATTAAAAAAGGAAAATGGGTGACAGCCCACGGTGGCCACCTTGCAGATCTGGTTAAGGAGTCGTGAAACTCGCGTAATTTCAGTGTTGCGCGATAATGGCGGCCTCCACCGCGCGGCTCAGTCCACCGTGTTGCAACGCAAGAGTTTCAAGTTTCTCCCTGACCAAAGGAGTTAGAAGAACGGTGGTCCGAACATATTCGCGAGGTTTACGACCTGCACCATCCCGTTTACCACCATGGATGACTTTTAATGTATTTTTAGCTGCCAATCTGACTTCCGTGAGTAACTCCGCCGATGCGTGAATGAGAGGCGCTGTCTCATCGATACTGTCTTCAATCTCTTGCTCATAAGGTGTGAGTTGAACCTTAATTGGGTCGTAATTTGGGGCAGGCTTGGTTTTCATGACAGATAATGTTTGTGATATTTTCGAGAAGGATAAGCGGTGATGATGCGCCAAGTATCACCGCGTTTTTCACACGGTGCAGCATGAACGTAGCCGTTGAGTTCGATGATTAAAATCATTTGAGTGGGGTGAGTTTTACTGGAGATGACATCCAGAGTTTTTCCTACCGCGATTGCCTTTAAAATCATCTCGAAGGTGAGTCCTCGTAATTTCAGACTTTTTTGGATTCATCACCCGCCACAAATTGCACTCTTGAAATATGAATCATCATTTCAAATCACGCGGGTGAAGAAGCTAGCTACTTCTGGCAACTCGGACACCAATACGTCGAGCGTTGGCCTAGCACGTTGTGGCAAATTTCTGTTTCGCACACTCGGCACGGCTGGCCCTTCCGATCATAGACAAAAAGCCGTTGCTTGAAATAGCCCGGCTGGCCATCGGAGTTAAGAAAATCCCGTAGCGTCGTGCCGCCTTCTTCGATGGATAAGGAAAGAACACGGCGGATCGCCAGAACGAGCTTCGCCTGACGCGGTTTACTGAGTTTCTGAGAGGACGTTTCGGGAAGAATGCCCGCATGAAATAATGCTTCCGATGCGTAGATATTTCCCACTCCGACGACGACTTTCGCATCCATGATGACGAGTTTGATCGCAGCAGAACGCTTCGAGCAGACTGCTTTGAGATGATCGACCGTGAAATCATCTTCTAACGGCTCTGGGCCCAGACTTTTCAACAAATCATGTGAGCTCGGATCTCCAACCAGCCGCAGGACGAGTCCAAAACGCCGTGGATCATGGTAG
>JANORE010000349.1:0-2306 GCA_031415155.1 Akkermansiaceae bacterium
GAATAAAAAATATCCACATAGTTGATACGCAGTCGTTTGAGTGATTGATCGAGCGAAGAAAGTAAGTGTTTCCGTGAGCCTTTTTGGCCGTAGGGTCCGTTCCACATTTCGTGGCCAGCCTTGGTGGAAATGACTAATTCATCGCGATGACAGGCGAAATCTTCTACCAAGATGCGACCCACATTTTCCTCTGCCGAACCGGGCGGAGGTCCATAATTGTTAGCAAGATCGAAGTGCGTGACGCCACGGTCAAAGGCTCTCCGCATCATCCGGCGGGCTTCTTCATAATCATCCTGGTGGCCGAAGTTATGCCAAAATCCGAGGGATATTTCCGGAAGTAGCAATCCAGAATCACCGCAACGCCGGTAAGGCATACGACCATCATAACGTGCTGTATCAAACATGGCTTGAAAGCTGGCAGCCTATTCGGCCATTGCCAAGTAGAGAAGACCGTGAGACTCGATGTTTCGGTTCAGGCCGTTTTCCCGTCAGATTTGGGCTTACGGAACTTGGGTGGGATGGGAGCGGCTGGCGGGATGATTTTTTCAAGCGATTCGGTAGGCACCCAGCCATGAGTCTTGCTGGCAAAGGCGACATACGACCAACTGCCAGACTCGCGGATGATTTCACAAAGTGATCCCGGCGGGGCGTCAATCACCTCCGGGGCGGTGCGGGCGGCATCCACATGGAGAGTGACCTTTTCTCCGATGATGACGGCCTGTTTCGCGAGCGGGGCGAATTTGGAATCATCCGGAAAAAAATGCCATCCGATCAAACCGATCGAGACGAGGAGCGGCGCGAAAACCATCGTAACTCCCGCGACTCCTCGCAGGTGAGCTCCTTGTTTCGTCGCTGGAAAAACAAGCAGAGCAAGACCACACAGCCAAATACCCGTCCAGCAGACGGCCTTCCAAGTCGAGAGCGAAAACTTGGTGAGTATGTATTGGTAATCTGGGCGCTGGATGGTAATAGCTCCGTGTTTTTGCTCGATGAAACGAAGATTCTGTTGCGCTTCTGGGTGACTGGAAGCACGTAATATCGCACGCCGATAATAAAGCGCAGCATGGCCAGGTGAGCCGGAACGGTAGCAGGCATTCCCGATGTTATAGAGTGCATCTGCGGAGAGCTGATCGTAGCTCGCAGAGTCTAGCCAAAGCTTAATCGCATCATCATACTTCGCCGTATCATAGGCTTCCATCGCTGAGGTGAAGGTATCGGCAGCACGGGCGGAGGCACCAAGACTGAGGACGGCGATGATGAATGCCATGGCGGCGTGGCGCAGGAGATTGAGGATTTCACCGCGACGTTTTGGGTCCAGCGCTGACTTGGGTTTTTCACTACGGAAGCACACGGCATCGCGCTCGATGAGGATGGCTTTGATTTCTGGGGAAGATGTCCCACCGAGCCAGTGCTCGACATAAGCGCCAGCGGATTTCAGAAATTCAATGTCGTTGCTCGATTGAGTCGCTGCCAATTCACGAAGGTCTCGCAGGCGTGCCTGTTGGTCGGCATTTTTCCTGAAACGTGGCGAGTAACGCATCCAGAACGCCTTAGCAATCAGGCTCAGTGCGATCAATCCTGCCACGAGGTGACCCAGCCAATACGGGATCGCACTCGCTGCTGGGACACTGAGTTGAGCAGGACCCAGAACACCGAGAATATCGGTCATTCGCTCGAAGGGAACGGCCATGGATTGCACGGGACCGCTGGGCGGTCTTGCGGACAAGATGCTCGGTGTCATTTGTAGAGCGATGGGCCGAGTGCTCACGGATTTATAGGCTCCATCTTGTGGATCAAAGTAATCCAAGCGGAAAGGCGGGATTTCTGATTTGAATTCTAATGGCCGGATCGACTGATGAAAAGTGACGGTTCCGGCGAGTTCACGCCGCTCCTCGCCACGCTGGTCGGCAGTGGTGCCGTAGGTTTTCCAGCCTTCTGGATCGGCGAGAGTCGGCGGTTTCAAGGTATCGAGATTTCCGCTACCCGTGACGATCAGATCCACGGAGATGGGATCGCCCTCTTGGACTTCTGTCACGGCGGCGCTGGCGCTGAGCCGGAAATTTCCTACCGCATTTTGAAATCCTTCCGGCGCACCATCCGGGAGCGAGATCGACTCCAGTTCCAGCTTGGGCACCTCAAGATATAATTCTCGGTTCACCTGGCTCGGTGATGGATCCATGATGACTTCCCGCGTCATGAGACGGATTTTTGCGGGGCCGATCGCTATTTTTCCGGTGCGTGTCGGGGTGATCGTGCTCGGGTATGAAACAGAGATGTAGCGTCCTGCTAGCAGGTTGATCCGATTC
>JANORE010000350.1:0-6226 GCA_031415155.1 Akkermansiaceae bacterium
GGAATTGATATTAAATGCTCCCCGGACGGACTGCCATGAAGCAATCTTCGAGTAGAACAAATCATCTTTGACTTCCTCGGTAAGATTTTCGGCGGTTTTTCCTTTAGGGATATTCAGTGCAAGTCGTGGATCCGTGAGTGATCCGCCTGCCACGAAGTCATCTGCGATGGATTGGCTATCTTGGTTATTTCCATAGGTTCCAGTTTGAACACCCGAAAAATAAAATCGATCATACAGAGCGAGATTTAGCAAAAATGAGTGATCGAGATAGTTCGAATTTGCAGATCCAGGAGCGAGGAAACTCGAAGAGTTGAGAAGCGGGTGAGCCCAAGAATTGCCAATCGGTTGAGCGAAGCGTGGTAAGTATCCAGAAGAGCCACCGGGGTTCGCACCATTCAAGGTTGCTAGCGACTGCAAAGGTGCGAGTGGCAGTTCATATAGAATACCATTTTTTTTGCCGGTCCTGTTGGTGTTTCCGGTGATAAAATATGACTCACCAGTTTTATCACTTGCTTCAAAACGATCTGTAGATCTTCCGTCCAGAGCTTCTAGGTAAAACTCGTGAGAACCATTGGCCCCTCGACCTTGGCTGATTTTTTGCGTGGAAGTGCCGATGTTCGCATGAGCAAAGCACCATGGTTTAGTAGCAAGATTTCCATCTTTGGATTCATCATTGGGTTTTCCCCTCGTGGTTTTAGCTTGCACGCTAAGTAGAGCGAATGGTTTTACCCTTCCTTGATCCTTAATCGCCTTCGCGCCATGCTCAAACATGTTTGCCGCTGTTTCTTTTCCTTCCTTAGGATAACGGAGAAATGATTGCCCTGATGGAAGTGTCTGCATAAGGCCGTCGTGATTTTCATAATCAATCTCAATCATACCAGATTGTATTTGAGATCCCCCGAGAGGGGTTGCAAAAATTTCGATGCCGAATTTGTTTTGGCTTACGCTGGGCTTAAGGCTTTTGGGGATGAACTCGACGTGTAAAACACTATCACTTTTGATTGCAATGCAGCCGTCTTGTTGTTTTGAAAAACTACCATCAACTGCAAATTTAGTCTGATCAGGGTGAAAATAATCAAGATCAAATCCTATACCATCTCCACGCCAACCAGGCATCATCCTCATGGATGATGTACGAGAAACTGCTCCGCTACTATCCCAATCAATAAATGCTCCTTCTCCCAGCTTTCGATCACTAAACTTACTGCTGGGATCAATATACGGAGAAAATAAGATGACTTGTCCAGGCTGCATCTTGAAGGTTGTTGAACCCGGTCTTTCACCAACTTCCGTATATAAATCCATACCAAACTCTTTCGATATAAGACCTTGTCGAGCAGCAGTATTGTAATACATTTGATCTAAAGGTACAAAATCTGCGGACTGTACTTGATCATCACGATAAACTTTCATTGCAAAAGGAACATTGTTAAACTTGATTCTCATATTTTGAAATTCGAGGGCGACGTTGTAAGGATTATGTAAAGTGATCACGGGTGTGATGAGCATGTGTAGGAGGTAGTCAAAAGGGCTTCCTGCAAAGTTTTTAGCCCAAGGTCCATGTAGTTCGTCAACAGCTTCATTAATTCCTGGTGGTAATGGCATTGAATCCTTGAGGCCGTATCTGTAGATATCACGCACGACCAAACTAAAGAGAATCTGCACCTTGGCCACTGTTGGCATGAGGACCGGACCGACAGGTGCATCAAGGATGGGTTGAGCTTTTGGCGGAGTAGTACCGGTTGTGGAAAAATTAGGACTACCAGTCCCAGCTTTCCAACCCTTGGGCGCGGAAGCATAGAGCAAAGGTTGTCCATCTCCTCCATTTAGATTGAGCGTTCCATCCGCACTGAGACGAGAGAATTGATGTAAGGATTCCCAGCGAGGATCGGAGGGACCGGTGATCCCTAAGAGTGAATTATAGACACCCTGATTTTGATATTTTTTAGGTAATTGTTGGGAGTTAGAAATCAGGTTAAAATCTTCTTTGAGGCCACCTGTTGCGGTATTGGTGAGAAGGCCTGTCGAGATGGTGGTGACATCATGACTCAGTTTTTTGAGTTTTTCGCTGACTCCTTTGGCTAAGCTATCTGCTGCGAGTTCAAAATTAAGCTTGGTGACCCCTTTCTCGATGGTGGCTAATTCCTTGGACAGTTTCGAACCATCTTTTTCTTTTTCAAAATAGGATCGCTCAAGACCTTCGAGTCCATCAATCGATTCCGTTTTAGGGCGCTGACCGGATCCCAACTGAGCGATTTGCTCCTGCTTTGAGTCCGCCTCCTCAACATACGGAGTATTGATGCGGACCTTCACCCCTTCATCCATGACGGCCCAGGCGAAGGCACCCCGGGAATCCAAGGTGGGTATCTTCTCGGCCATGACGATGTCTTCTTTGGATGGGTTCTCACCGAGCGATCCCTCGCCCCACAAGGTCACGGCGTCCGTAAAGGTGTCATCCGCAAAGTTCACATCATTGGCACCTTCAGCATCGGCGCTTGATACGAGCCATCTGAGGAATTTATCATCACGGGCGGATCTTTCATAGTCTCCGGGTGAGACGGCGTCGCTACCGGCAACTTTCATATCCCATGATTGCCAAACCCCGGTGAGACGTGGGTTTTTGATATTTTTACCTAAAATATCAGCACGGGCGGTGACTCGTTGGTCCGGTCCGGCGGCTTTCTGGAGCTCACCAAGGGCCATCATGAGAGCCATCCGGGCATTCGCTCGGGCGGTGGCGACTTCATTGGATTGGCTGGAGGAGCGTAATGAAACAGTGGACAGGGTGAGTAGTCCTACGGCGATGACCGTGAGAAGGATCATGAGCGAGAGCGTCACGATCAATGCGAATCCTCGCTCTTTCAAGCGACGTGGGCGAGATGCGGCACGGTTCGCTCCGAGTCGGGTGGCGTTGAGTTTGGCCTTCATATTTTGATGAGTTGAGGGTTTGTAAACACAGTGGGAACTCACTGTTGGAGTCAACATGCATACAAGGTGATTACATTGCAAGTTTTAAAAGGGGTGCAATGCGAGAAAATCCTCACAAATTAAAATCCGTTTACCTAGATCCATGCTTTTCCTCTAGTCACTAGGATTTTATGAGTGTAGAGTGATCTGGAAATTAGCGTAAAGATTCTAGTAATTGGCATGATCATTGCTGATAAATAAGTTCCTTACTAACCCACCTTACTATGAAAAAAATTGAAGCGATCATCAAACCATTTAAGCTTGAAGAAGTTAAAGAAGCCCTCGCAGAGGTGGGCGTGCAGGGAATGACAGTTACTGAGGTCAAAGGTTTTGGTCGTCAAAAGGGCCACACCGAGATTTACCGCGGTTCAGAATACACCGTGGATTTCCTTCCAAAGGTGAAAATTGAAATCGTTGTGGACGATGCTCAAGCAGACGGCGTGGCCGCAGCAATTGTGAAGAGTGCCAACACCGGTAAGATTGGTGACGGCAAAGTCTTTATTTCGAATGTGGAAGATGCCATCCGCATCCGCACTGGCGAAACAGGTTCTTCGGCGGTGGCTGTGAACTAATCTGGATTTCTCAAATTTCTTATTACAATGCCAATGATCTTATCGGAGATCATTGGCATTTTGCGCTCACTTTAACGGTATGCCCAACTGGAAAACCATGATCGGTCGAGTCCGCCTTGTCGGTATGCTCGAAGGTATTTCATTCATTTTACTCATGGGAATCGCGATGCCGCTCAAGTATCTCGCTGATTTTCCAGCGGCGGTGAAATGGACGGGCTGGATTCATGGCGTCCTCTTCATTTCTTATGGCACCGTCGTTTTCATCGCTCTATTGAATGGCAAGATCTCATGGTCAAAGGCCGCACTCGCATTTCTGGCAGCACTGGTTCCTTTTGGTCCATTTTTGATGGATCGAAAACTGGCAGCAGACGAAAAAGCTATCGGGTAGAAGTTTTCCAGTCTTGGAAGGCGGCACCGAGGAAATGAAGGACATCGCTCGGGAGTAGTGACTCTTCGGATAGATAACGTTCATCGAGAGCAATCTCGGCACTTCTTCCGCAGATCCATGCGCTGATTGCTGCGGCATGGATGACGGAATCTCCACTCGCCAGACGTGCGCCGATCACGCCAGCCAGTAAATCTCCTTGGCCACCCGTAGCCATTCCGGGAGTGCCTGTGGAATTACACCACAAAGGATGGCCTCTGGCAGTGACGATTGTTCGGCAGCCTTTCAGCAATAAAGTGGCAGCGGAGCGATCGACAAATCGGCGGGCGGCTTCTTCGCGAGTGAGTCCGCTCAGATCTGGCGCGAGTTTTGCAAACTCTCCCGGATGTGGCGTGATCAGATGTTTTTCTGTTAAAATTTTAATTTTTCCGGCCCTGGCGATTTGATTCAACGCATCCGCGTCAATCACCGAAGGAGCTGGCGAGTGGGCGATTAAATCCAACAGGCTTTCTGCAATTTTGTCTTCCATTTCACCCAAGCCGCAACCAACGACGAGAGAGTCAAAACGAAAATCGAGTAGCTCGGCAGGAAGATGAAAGCCGCGCACGATGACCTCTGGTGGGCATTTGGCGGCGATGTGGGACAGCATTCGGTGCGGGACGAAGAGAGTGACCAGTCCGCCACCACCGCGCAGTGCTCCAGTCGCGGCAAGCACGGCTGCACCTGGGTAAGATTCAGAACCCGCTAGAATGGCCACTCTTCCTGCCATGCCTTTATGAAAATCAAAGGATCGTGGCGATTTTCCAGTGCGAATCGTTTGTGGTGAAATCAGCTCGTAGTCGGTGGTGTACTGGTGAGTTAGTGGCTCGATGGGGACCAAGGCCAGCCCGCCCGTAGCATTTGCAGCGTGGCCTGTGAGCAATCCTCGCTTGGCATTTCCAATCATGAAGGTGACATCGGCAGTGACGACCTCAGGGAAAATCTGGCCGCTGTCTGGATCCATGCCAGAAGGTAAATCCACTGCCGCCACACGAGCTCCGGCATGTTGACGCAGCCAAGCCATTTCCTCAGCGAGAGCAAGCAATGGCTCGCGTAATCTTCCCTTTGCTCCAATGCCAAGAAGTCCATCTAACAAAACGATCGGACCTTTCAGATCGATCCACCATGAACCGCGATTTAGTAAAAGCTGTGGTCCGAGCTCGATCCATTTCTGACAGACGAGTGCCGCACATTCATCCATCGCATACGCACCCCGAATGGCGATTTTCCAGCCGAATTCATCGCGAAGCACTCGCAGCGCAATTAATGCATCGCCAGCGTTATGCCCTTTTCCCAGATAGCCGACCGCAGTGCCGGGATGTGGGAAATAACGACCGATGGAGCGCCCGAGTCTCTCGCCAGCTAGATCTAACAGTGCTTCCTCGGTCCATCCATGGGTCACTGCTGCCGCCTCAAGCGCCAACATTTCTGCGATTGTGACAGCACCCATTGCGGGAAACTATGCGGCATCGGCCACGTTCACCATTTCTAAAATCAATAGCTTTTGCGATAGCGCTGGATCCCATCAGCAATCCCTTGCGCGATGGCCTCGCGGAATTCTCCCGATTTCAAACGACTGCGTTCTGTGGAGTTGCTCACAAAGCCACCTTCGACCAGAATCGCAGGCAACTTTGAATGCCGAATCACATAGAACCGCGCATACTTGGCTTTGCGATCCACGGTGCGAGTGCGGCGGATCAGACTGCTTTGCACGCACTGAGCAAGAGCGCGTCCTGACTCGCTGGAGTAAAAAGTTTCTAAGCCACTGACGTGTTGCTTCCATGTGTAGTTGTAGTGAAGACTCACAAAGATGGCGTTTCGGTAGCGATTGGCGCTGCTAACCCGCTGCGGTAAGGAAATGAAATAATCACTGCGGCGTGTCATCACCGTTTGATAGCCCAAGCTCTTCAATCTGCCTTCAAGCCGGTAAGCCGTATCGAGGGCAAGGTGCTTTTCGTAAACTTTACCCCACTGACCGCCGTGATCATGTCCACCGTGTCCGGCATCAATCACCACCGTACGGAAATTTGCCGCTTGGACCATTCCGCTCCAGAGGCAGAGCACCCCTAAAATGAATTTTTGAATGAGTAATTTCATAAAATTAAAAGTTAATAAGCCAAAACAATACGGATATATTGATATTTTTTAAAAAATGTAAAGGCAATTGCCTGAAAAATTAAAATTCACCGATTCACCAAGTTTAGTAAGTGATCGCAGGACGATCTGATGCCTTCCGCACCTTCGCCTTGGCCTCGGCGGCGGC
>JANORE010000351.1:0-2208 GCA_031415155.1 Akkermansiaceae bacterium
CTGGGCTATCGCATGTTGCCCCGTTGGGGCAATCTTTTGAGTGACGGAATCATTTTCACAAATCATCATGAGCGGTGGTATAGTCAAATCAAGAATTGATGACGTCCAATCTTATTTAATTGCCCTTCGCGTGAGGATTGGAATGCCTGTGCGGTGCATGCAGTTATAGAGAAGAGGTTCATAACCTCTTTCTTAGCCGAATTGCTAGAAAGACCACAGAGCCTTTGGTTCGATCGTCGCTAAGTTTCAATGTTGCAGCGATTGAATTCGCGTTCAACCAATGAGCACCAAATACTCTCTTCGACTTGTGATGTATTTAATGGATTACCTCAGATGCTGCGGACTTGCGGTCGGCGCGGTGCTCATTGGGTGCGCCGCTACATGGCATCTCAAGGACCGCGATCAATCACAGGCTGAGGATCCAGTCACCCGTTCACAACGGCTCAAGCTCGTCGTCCAGCTTCGCCATGCCCTCGAGCAAGTCCCCGATCCCCGCCACCGGAAACGCCTACGTCCGCGTTGGCCCTCTTAGACGTAGAGACGACGATGAACACCATTCCTCCAGCCAAACACCCTGAATACTTAGAAATGTCACGTTGAGCGTTGTTGCCACATGGAGCTAGTGAAATTCCAAACCCGTTGGGACAAACAAGCCCAACGGGTTCTACAAAATAAGAAGTGCAGCAGTCTATTTTCCTTCTTAAGTTACTTGGGATTCGTAAGTACGAAATAAGGGAGACGCTCAAGCGGTGCCTCGACCGTGATGGTCTTGCCGCCCTTGAAAATGCTCCCATCATCGGCTTTCCACTCGCCTGCGGGCAGCACCACGGAGCGCGAACGAGCTCCCTTCTCGATGACCGGAGCTACGAGGATCGTATCACCCAGGACAAACTGATCTTTAATCGTTTCGTATCCACCATCCGGGAAGGCCATCGCCATTGGCTTGATGATCGGTTCACCCGTCTTCGATGCCTCATGCGCCAGACCGAGAATTTTGTCGCCCATCTTGAGGTGGAGCTTGGCCATTTCGAGGCAAATCTTGTTCTTCTCCTCGGATAGAATCCGCCATGGCGCGACCGAGAACTGCATCATCGGCATGAGGGCGTGTACTTGGGCCGATCTCACCACCAGCTCTTCATCAATTTTCCCCGTGTTGAGGAATGAACGGTATTCGCCGCCGCCGATCATGTCTGGGCAGGTGTAGGCGTATCCCATGACACTCTGCGATAACAAGTCGGGGATAAGTTTAGCCAGATCACCCCATTCGTGCCCCTTGTCCCGCAGCCGTTGCGCCAGCGGTAATCCTGCCATTTTCCAGGAGGCACGATACTCATTCAACGGGTAATCCAAACCTATTTCGGCGAAATAGGCGGTATGGTCATTAGGGATCGCCTTAGAATTGAAAGAGACGATGTCATTGCCGTAAAAATCAGCATCGCCAGCATCGAATTTGAAACCATCGACGCCATACTCATTCACAAGGTGATCGAGCCGAGATTTAAACCACTCCCGCGCCTTCGGATTGCTTAAATCCAGACAAGCACTGGCCCCATTCCACCAACGGATGATCGCCGCCTTGTTCTTGGTATTCGCCCACAGAATATCCTGCGTCTTCTGCGGATCCAGAACCAGCAGCCCATCCTCCGCCAACTTACGGAAAACGGTAGAATCCGCACTGACAAACGGACAAACCCACAACATGACCTGAAAACCCATCCCATGGAGCTTCTGGATCATTCCCTTAGGATCCGTGAACCGACGCGGGGAAAACTCCCAAATCCCATAGTTTTCTTGCCAATTATCATCGATCATGAGGACACCTGGAGGGTAGCCATTGTCGATGATCGCTTGAGCATACTTCAGAATATCCTTTTCATTCTGGTCATACATCAACTCAATCCACGTATTGTATTGAGGATGTGTAAATAACAGTTTTTCAGGAATTTTCCCATTCGGGGGGAAAAACTTGGCGGACGCATACCGATAGGCTCCGCGGAGGTTTACCCCCTCCGTTCCTGAAAGAATTTTCCCGGATCGGGTGCTCACCGAGATCTGCCCTTTGTCAAAATCATATTTGATGGGTTCCTCGCTCCAAACATACCGCCCTTTGTTAGAGAGTAAAAGTGGCTGGGCCTGATTTCCATGGTTGTCGCCCCACATGTTTTGGCCTTTTTTGGACGACGAGTCGTAAGGAGTTTCGTGCCCGAT
>JANORE010000352.1:0-4567 GCA_031415155.1 Akkermansiaceae bacterium
TGTGTTTGTTATGATGCAAAAATTTGTTTAGATCGTTTTTTCGATGCCATGGTAAGCAATGAAGATGCCAGAAGAGTTAAACCCGACCCTAAAATGTATCTAAAAGCCACAGAACTGCTAGGAAGAATCGACAATCAATTCATCAGTGAATATTCCACAGACAGGGAGAAGTGAACATATCGGGGGGCTTGATTCTTTGCGATTTGTTGCGGCGTTACTCGTGATGATCTCCCATAATCTTGCCGAGCCGCCGATTTTTTCATGGCTAGGACTGGATCCGAAATCGGGCATCACCGGAACCATTCAAGCCATGTATTGGAGATTCTTTTACACCGGAAGTGCTGGAGTTATCGTTTTCTTCATTATTTCGGGATTTTGCATCCATTTCCCTCACACGGATCAACTCCGTGTTCCTCGCCTTGGTAGCTACTTCACACGCAGATTGCTCCGAATCATTCCACCAGCATTGCCCGTGCTTTTTTATTATCATTTAGTTGATAAAATGAGTTTGGTCAACGCTGCCACGTCAACGCTGCTTTGGAGTGTGGTATGTGAGGTGATCTACTATATGCTATACCCCATCCTTTTGATGGCAAGACGCCGACTGGACAGTTGGTGGCCCTTGATTGTAATCTCATATTTGGCGGGAATATGCGTCGTCCTGACCAATCCAAGCAGTCACTCTTATTGGTCCTACGGCCCCACCACCACTTGGATCATCGGCCTCCCCTGCTGGCTCTTAGGTGCTGCGCTTGCGGAAGGTTGCCGAAACGGAAGCAAGCTGCGGGATAGTGTCACTTCGATCTGGGTCTGGCGGTCAGCCACTTGGAGCCTAGCCGCTTTTTGCGTGATTCTTAATTTTCGGACTCCTGTTGGAGACCCGTGGACCCTGAATTTGTTTGGATTCTTCGCCTTTTTCTGGCTGAGGCGAGAGATTGAAAACTTCAAAAATTTTCCACCGAACCGCTGGCTAGAGGCATTCGGAACATGGAGTTACAGCCTTTATGTCACGCACATGATTGTCTGGGTCTATCTAGAGAAGAGTTTCTCTCTTGCTAGGCCGCTGAGTCCTTTTACCTATCTGGGATCAATCATTGTCATACTGGGAGCTGCTTACGCATATTTTCGGTTAATCGAGCTACCCTCCCATTACTTTTCGAGATTCGCGTCGAAATGGATTTGCAACTTTTCCATAGCGCGCAAGACATAGACAAAACACTGGTAACATGAAATCCAAAATCCGAGCAGTAATTTTTGATATGGACGGTGTATTGATAGATGCCAAAGAGTGGCACTATGAAGCACTCAATCGAGCACTCGGGCTTTTTGAATTTCATATCAATCGATACGAACATCTCGTGACCTTTGACGGTCTCCCTACTCGAGACAAGTTGGCGATGCTAACGAAAGATCGAGGGCTTCCAATCGGGTTGCACGGGGTTATTAATAATTTGAAGCAAAAATACACGATGGAAATCGTACAGCGAGAATGTAAACCGATGTTCCAGCACGAGTATGCTTTATCCAGATTGAAGGCGCAGGGCTATAAGCTGGCATTGGCCTCCAATTCTGTCCGTAACAGTGTAGAGGTGATGATGCAGAAAAGTGGTTTAGATCGTTTTCTCGACACCATGGTCAGCAATGAAGATGTCAAAAAAGGTAAACCTGACCCTGAAATTTATCTGAAAGCCACAGAACTGCTAGGAGTAACACCCTGTGAATGTTTAGTGGTGGAAGATAATGAAAATGGTATCAAATCAGCCCGTGATGCGGGCTGCCATGTAATGGTCGTCAGGGACGTGTTTGATGTCACCGACGAGAATATTTCTCGTGAACTCGCCACCCTGCTAAACTCATGAACGTATTGATTCTAATGGCAGGCACGCACCCATCCTTTGAACAGGCTGGCTATGGTTTTCCGCGAAACCTCGTGCAAGCAAAGGGCAAGCCTGTCTTGCAGCTCGTTCTTGAAAACTTGCTTCCATTACAAACCATGGGAGCCAAGCTTTGTGCACTCATCAATCGTGATGAGGATCGGCGATTCCACACCGGACGCGTGCTCCAATTGATCCATCCAGAGATCTCCATTCAAAGAGTAGAAGGAAAAACTTCAGGCGCTCTTTGCACTGCCTTGCTAGGTATTGATCACATCGCTGGTGACGAGCCACTGGTCATCACCAATGGTGATATTCTCATGGACTGCGACCTGTGCGGAGCAATCGCAGATTTCCAAGCTCGCGATCTGGACGGTGGGACCATCACTTTTAAAGACATTCATCCTCGCTGGTCTTTTGTGAAACTCGATGAAAGTGGATATGTTATCGAGGCTGCCGAAAAGCGCCCAATCAGCCATCACGCGACCACTGGATTTTATTATTTCCGGCGCGGGCAAGATTTCTTAGAAGCGGCTTTCCGCTCCTTGCAAAAAGATGCACATGTCGAGGGTTCATTTTATATCTGTCCAATTTTCAATGAAATGATTCTGCTTCAACAGCGCATTGGAACTTGGCCAATCGAACGGTCACGATATCACACGCTAAAAACTGCCGACGATGTAAGAAACTACGACGAATACTCGACGAGCAACCCGTCTTGAGAAACTATCCATTCCATGTCTGAAGCCCATTATGAAGTTAGCAAGCTGGCCGAAATGAAACGGGGTTGGTTCGTCGGTGATTTTTTGCCGACCGCCTATTCCACGGGCGATGTGGAAGTGGCGATTCAACGCTATTCTGCGGGAAGTTACGAGGCCACTCACTACCATCGTGTTGCCACTGAAATTACAGTGATTCTCCAAGGCGAAGCAGAAATGTTCGGTCAAATATTTCGTGACGGAGATATCATCAAAATCGCACCTGGAACTGCCACCGATTTTCGCGCTATTACGGATGTTACAACCGTAGTAGTTAAGCATCCTGGAGCAAAAGATGACAAGTATAACTTATGAATCCAATCCAACCACTTAACATCGTAGTCCCCATGGCGGGGCGCGGCTCTCGCTTCGCCGATGCCGGCTTCCTCGATCCCAAACCGATGATTCCTGTGGGAGGACGACCGATGATCGAATGGGTGATCGACAATATCAGGCCCTCACAGCCTCATCATTTCATTTTCCTATGTCTTCGTGAGCACTTGCTAAGATATGCACAAGTTGCGGAAAAACTTCGCGAGCTTTGTCCTGGATGCGATATTATTTCGGTAGATCAAGTCACGGAAGGTGCTGCCTGCACGGTGCTTCTCGCGCGCCATTTGATCGATTCGGAAGCTCCTCTCATGATTGCCAACAGCGACCAAATTGTTGACTTATGCATCGACGAGTATTTGTCCAGTGCGGAGCAAGTCGAAGCAGACGGTCTCATCATGACGTTCTGGGCGGATGACCCGAAATGGTCATACTGCCGCATCGGTGATGATGGAACAGTCAAAGAAGTGGTGGAGAAACAAGTGGTAAGCAATGATGCAACAGTAGGCATCTATAATTTCCGGAGAGGTGTTGATTTCGTCCGTTCGGCGGACCAGATGATCGCTCGCGATTTAAGGGTGAATCATGAGTTTTATGTCGCACCAACCTACAACCAGTTGATTGAAGAGTCACTCAAAGTCGTCGTGAAGGCCACCGGCCGGGAAGGGGCGGGAATGTATGGATTAGGAATACCCGCAGACTTGGAATTATTCAAAAAAACAAACTATTACCTAAGTCGAATTTAACCATTTTTGTAAACTCGATTTTCTTATGAAAATACTATCGCACCGCGGCTACTGGAAGTCCATCGAGGAAAAGAATACGGAGCGTGCTTTCGATAGAAGCTTTTCCTTAGGATTCGGAACAGAAACTGACATTCGCGATCTGGCTGGGGAGCTTGTTGTCAGTCACGACATGCCACAATCGGGAGCACTTCCTGCTAAAAAGATGTTAGAAATTCATCAAGGCAACGATTCTGCTTTACCACTAGCATTGAATATCAAGTCTGATGGACTCCAATTACCCTTGATAATATTGATCGAGAAATACGAGGTTGAACACTATTTTCTGTTCGATATGTCCATTCCGGACGCACTGATTTCTCTAAAACACGGATTGAAGTGTTTCACCCGTCAAAGTGAATATGAACCTGACCCGGCCTTTTATTCGCAGGCTGAAGGAGTTTGGTTAGACGGATTCCATGAAGAGTGGTGGGATGAAGAATTGGTTCAAAAGCATTTGGATAGAGGAAAAAAAGTATGTATGGTCTCACCAGATTTACATCGACGTCCGCATCTTCCGTTTTGGGAGAAACTCGCCAGCTGGGATGCTAGATCAAGCTCTGCGCTTATGATTTGTACCGATCTTCCTGAAGCGGCCAAAGAATTGTTTGGCGACTTTGCACATTGATACCGTTAGCCCGATGACTCGCCCAGACTTCTTAAAAACTCAGCAAATTTCTATCTGGGTAGTGATCACTGGAAACGTTAGGTCAGGGAAGGAATTCAAACAGATCTTTAAGCAAGTATTCGAACTCCGAGAGAGGGGATTGGTAGATGGGATTCTCTTTACAACATGGAAGAACGAACTCGAACAGGCCGCCGG
>JANORE010000353.1:0-8142 GCA_031415155.1 Akkermansiaceae bacterium
CATCAGCTACGCCTGTTCCCACTGCATTTGCTAGCGAAACATTTCCTGCGCGATAAGCATTCATCAGTCCAGGAACACCGAGAACAGAATCTTTTCGGAAAACGATAGGATCAATGAAGTCATCGTCAATCCGTCGATAGATAACATCAATTCGACGCAAGCCACGTGTGGTCCGCATATAGACAAAATGATCCACGACGATTAGGTCCTTGCCCTCGACGATGTCGATTCCCATTTCTCGTGCTAAATAACAATGCTCAAAATAGGCACTATTATGACAGCCTGGTGTTAATAAAACGCAGACGGGATCCGTTTCACGTCGTGGAGATATGTGGTGAAGCATGCTGAGTAAATCCCGCGCATAAGAATCCACAGGTCTGACACCCAAGCTTTCAAAAATTGCCGGAAATGCCCTCTTCAGTGCATTACGATTTTCTAATAAGTAGGAGGCTCCTGAGGGGCAGCGCCCGTTGTCTTCCAACACATAATAAACTCCGTCTGCGCCACGAATCAGATCGCTACCGCAAATATGAATGTAAATATCTTTCGCAACGTCCACACCTCGAAGCTCTGGGCGATAATGTCTTGCCTGCTCAATATAAAAACGGGGAATGACCTCGTCTTTTAAAATCTGCTGATCGTGATAAATATCGTGAAGAAATAAATTGAGAGCCACGATCCGCTGCGTGAGTCCAGCCTCGATGTGCTCCCATTCGCTAGCTGGCATGACACGCGGAATGGGATCAAATGGAAAGATCCGCTCTGTTCCACGGTCATCATGATAAACATTAAAGGTGATACCCTGCCGCAGGAAATAAAGCTCAGAACTCGCCTTTCTCGCTAGAAAATCGCGTTGTTCCAATTTACTAAATCTCTCCAGAAGGGGTGCACAGTGACTGCGGACAACACCGTCACCTGCGAACATTTCATCGTAAAATTTACCGGGATCGTAGCCCTTAAACATTTCCATGGTTTTAATTTTTATTCTTAGCAGACGGCGGGCCAAGTTTGCGTCCTGCGGGCACGAAAATAAAAAGGTGAAATATGGAATTCGTTCTGCTTCTATATTTAGCATCCTTTTCATTTCGCCCCTTCATCACGTCACCACTCATGTCCGCTGATTCTTGGCTCTGGCTCCTACAAGCAAATGATTCTGCCTATCCCTCCGGGGCATACGCGCATTCGTTCGGTTTAGAGGAGTTGGTAGAATCCGAGGTCGTCAAAAGCTCATTGGATTTGGAAAATTTTCTAACAAAACAAGTTCTTCCTGCTCTCCTCACATTTGAAATTCCCTTTTTTGCCAAAGCTCACTCGGCTGCGGTTACTCGCAATGCGGAAAAACTTCTCTTGTATGATGCCGAGCTCGATGCGTGGCGAATTCCAGCGGAGCTCCGCGATGCTTCGCGACGCATCGGTTCACAGCGATTGGCTTTGTTAGTTCAACTCGATCCATCGCCGCTCGTTCTACAGATTCTTGAAGCCAGTCCACGATGTCATCATCTCGTGGTCACCGCATTGGAGCTTTCTCACACAGATGTTGCTCAAGCAGCACGGGCTTTTGCCTTCCAATCCATTGCTGGATTCACTGCCGCATCCATGAAGCTGATGCGGATCGGCCAGACATCCTGCCAACAAATATTGCGTCGCTCACTTGCGACACTGGGTGAGAGAATTGATGAATCACTCTCGATACCTGTTGATGGCTGGTTTAATCCGCTCTTGGAAATCGCTTCACTCCGCCACGCCCACGCCCATGCCAGACTCTTCATTTCCTAATGTAAGTAAACGTCCCTTCCGTCTCGGTATTGGTGGGCCAGTCGGCTCCGGGAAAACGATGTGTGTTCTCCGTTTATGTCAGTGGTTGAAAGATGAAGTTTCCCTAGCCGTCATCACCAATGATATATATACACGAGAAGATGCAGAATTTTTACTTCGCGAAAATGTGTTAGCCGCAGATCGCGTGATCGGCGTGGAGACGGGCGGCTGTCCGCATACGGCGATTCGTGATGATACCAGCATGAACATGGCTGCGGTCATCGATTTGGAAAATCGTCACCCTGATCTCAAACTCATCTTCATCGAAAGTGGTGGCGATAATCTATCTGCCACATTTTCGCCTGAACTGGTGGATGCCTATATCTATGTAATCGACGTGGCCGAAGGTGATAAAATTCCGCGCAAAGGCGGCCCTGCGATTCGCACAAGTGATTTACTACTGATCAATAAAACCGACCTCGCTCCCTATGTAGGTGCAGACCTAAATGTGATGGCTCACGATGCGAAAGTTCAACGCGACAGTCGTCCTTTTCTTTTCGCAGATTTAAAATCGGAAAAAGGGAAAGATGATTTACTCGCTTGGTTGAAACATGAATATTTATTTGTCTAACTGGATAGTGGAATGAATCCTGCACCCCCATTGCCAGTCTCCGGTTCGTCGCTCAGTGGGCATCTCGATTTGCGCTGCGAGCTGCGCCGAGATGGTGCGCCCTATATTTCGCATCAAAGTTTCCGCGCCCCGATTCATTTGAGCAAATCTCATATCGATCAAGGCCGACTGGTTTTAAGTATTATTAATCCTACTGCTGGTTTTTTTGATGGTGATCAGTTGGAGTCTAACATTCATGTCGCACCAGAGGCGAAATTGGTCCTGAGCACACCTGCGGCCTCACGAGTATATCGGACGCGCTCAGGCTCCGCTGCGGTGAATGTGCAATATTTCCGAGTCGATGAAAATGCATCACTCGAATGGATACCTGAGCCATTGATTCCTCATGCCGGAGCGCGGTATATGCAGCGGACGGAGATCGATCTGCATTCGTCAGCCAGCTTACTATACTTTGATTGGATTGCGCCCGGGCGTGTCGCGATGGGAGAAGTTTTCGGGTATCAAAATTTGCGTTGGGAACTCGATCTATCATTGGATGGAAAATTGATCGCGCGCGAACGCTACCATTTACAGCCTGCGGATGATAGTCTCGAAGCACTGCGTGCGAAGTTTCCCGCTGCCCACTATCTGTCCGTATATGCAGCTGGAGAAATGACAAAAAACTGGCCTCAGGAATCACTCAATGCCCTGAACTCCGAAGATGTTTACCTGGGTCATGGTCCGCTAGTTGGGGGTGTCCATGTGATTCGGGTTCTTTGCCGGGATAGTTTAGCCGCGCGGAAATTGTTAGAATCTCTGCGATGGATGCTCTACACGGCGGCAGGATTGAAACCACCGCGACTCGGGAAAGTTTGTCCCTGAAAACGGTCTACGGTCGAATATTCCTTCCCCATTCTTCCCCCTGGAAATCATTCCGGGTGCGCTCATCCTTATTCCTCAGATAACCTCAGCGCATCTTGATGAAAGGACATCGGTCACTGTGCTTTGTCGCAAGCTCTGGGTTCCCGATCATCTGTCTAGTTTAGCCTCGTCGCCCACTTTGAATGGGAGAGGTCCGGAGGATGCTCAACCTGTTGGTATAGGAGCTGCTCATGGACAAGTGATTCACCATTTCTCTACCGCTTATCTCACACGAGGAACCTAGGATTCTTCTCATTCGATCCCATTCCAAATGCCTTCAGCTTCAGTCGATATTCTAGGCATTCTGCCTTCCCTCGAAGTATTGCCGTTCTTTGCGGATGGATTCCAATGCCATCTCGCGGACGATAAATTTCCATTTCACCTCAAACCATTTTCCAGTTACGGGGAAATCAGTCGGTCCTTACTGACACGCAAGCTGATGGCCGGGATCCTTCCATGGGAAATATTTGTTGCCGATATTTTGGCACTTCCCGGTCAGCGTGCCTGTTGGAAAATCCCTATTTTTCTCCAAGCCTGCCCGACGGAGTTGGTGCTGCGAGAGCCGATCTACAAGGCATTTTATCCGCACCGAGAAGCGGCACTCGTCAAGCTACCACGGCAGTTAAGCATCGGGATCGAAAGCCAGCACTCAGTTACCAAAGTCCAACTCCGTGATTGGCTCGGCCATTGGAAAGGCTCGCACGCGATTCGTCTCATCTTCACCATGCTGCCGATGGAAACCCGTATGCAGGCTCTCCAGAATGGGTTGCTGGATGCGATCATCGCTCGCTCGCCATGGGGAATCCACGCGGAATCCTCTGGCCTCGGTAAACGCGATCCTCGTTTCAATCCCTACCAACATCACCAGCGGCTTGTGCTCGTTTGTCATCATGAGTTTCTTGATAAGAATCCTAAACTCAGCCACGGCATCGCCCACGGCATCGCGCAAGCGAGAACTCAATTAAAAAAACCATCGGCCTTTTCCAAAGCGATTGAAAGTATGGCTCATTCTGGCGAGCCGGTCATCCGTGCTGAAATGTTAGAGAGAGCCGCAGATTTGCATTCGTTCGGATCACTCGGTGACGATGTCATCCCGGATATTCAAAAACTCGTCGCTGAGTTGATGTTGCTCGACGATTTAGCCATTCTTCCCAGCCAGATCACCGCCCACGAGCAGACTGCCCGGCTGCTTCTTCCCACTTATTGAGATCCCTTAGCCCGGCTGATGTCCTCAGCCAATAAGCTTAGAAAAACCTCCGCCACCCACGTCAGCGGGCGAGTCGCTGTCCACCAAGCGCAAAAAGTCCTGCTTACCGTGAAGCCCGGCAGCTTCAGGCATACCAGTGCTCCTTCTCGTAACGCGGCCAGTGCCATCCGCTCCGGCAGAAAGACAATGCCCTGGCCCTGTTTTGCCAAATCCAGTGCCACTCGCGAGTCAGGTAAAATCCATTTTCTCAATTCCGCTTCCTCACTTCTTCCTAAATGTTGGGCTACTATCGCTGATACCATTCGGTCAGGGAAAATCAACAACCCTTGTCGTAACTCATCTATAGAAACCCGCCCCTTTTGGCCCAGTCGATGAAAGGGTGCCACATACGCCCGAAACTCATCAACGGCCAGATCACGCCTTACCATGTCAGAGGGCACTTGCTCCAGATAGTTCACATCGAAGTCCACCCGCCTTTCCGGCAAGTCGCTCCGTTCATTTTCCCTCAGCAGTAATTCCAAATTCGCAGCCGGAAAACACTCATGAAACGAAGATAAGGGGGCCGTCCCTAAAACCCCCAAAAAAACTGCTGGCATCCGGAAAGTCAGACACTCTAGCTGTCCATTCAACGCCGCTAACTCGACTTTCATCGATGCCATTCGCTCTAACAATTCTTCCACCAACGGCATCAATCGAACCGCAGCACCGGTAGGTTTCACTTGAGGCCCTAGCCGCCGAAATAATGGGCAACCTAAGTCCTCTTCGAGCGACTTCATCGCATGGCTTACTGCAGAGGGACTCAACGACAAATGTTGCGATGCCGCAGCGAAACTTCCCTCTTTCACACAGACATAAAACATCTGTAGCCGCTTTGAATCGACGATTTCTCGGTCAATGATCGGCATCCTCTCCGATGCGTTTTTTGAATGGTGAACGGAATTCATCATTAAGCCTCTTTGTCCTCCTAGCAGGCACTATGCCAACGCTTGCGAACAGGTGATTCCACCAAAGCAAGCTATAGAAAAATCCCTCAAAGACTCCGTCTAAAAGTGAAGCGATTTCATCTTACAATTGGCACTCGTGGCATAGCCGATGCTCAAACCATCACGGCGTAAGAAACTTCATTTTCTATCTCTTATCGCTATTTAACAAACGAGTAAACACCATGAAAATTAAATTACTACGATCCCTTGGTCTCAAGGTCGCCAGCCTGGCATTCGCCGCAGCGGTGGCCCATGCCAAGCCTCCCACTGCGGAGGTAAACACCACTGGACTTGCTGTCACTGACGACACCGTCACCGTCGGCCAGCTTCACTCCGCTACGGGCACCATGGCGATCAGTGAGACCGGTTCCATCCAAGCAGAACAACTTGCGATTGATCAAATCAACGCCTCGGGCGGTATCCTTGGCCGTCAAATTAAGGTAATCAAAGAAGATGGTGCCAGCGATTGGCCCACTTTCGCAGAAAAAGCCAAGAAGCTCCTCGTGAGTGATAAGGTAGGCACTGTCTTCGGCTGCTGGACCTCCGCCTCACGCAAAGCTGTCCTCCCAATCTTTGAAAAGGAAAATGGGATGCTTTATTACCCGACCTTCTACGAGGGCTTGGAGCAATCTAAAAATGTCATCTACACAGGCCAAGAAGCGACCCAACAAATTCTTGCAGGACTCGATTGGATCGCGAAAGAAAAGAAAGCAAAGACCTTCTACCTGGTGGGTTCTGACTATATCTGGCCACGCACGTCCATGAAGATCGCCCGCAAGCACATCGAGAATGTGCTCAAAGGCACCGTGGTCGGCGAGGAATTCTATGCCTTGGGTAGCACTTCCTTCGGCTCTCTGATCAACAAGATCAAATTGAAGAAACCGGATGTCATCTACACCGCCGTTGTTGGAGGATCAAACGTATCCTTCTATAAGCAGCTCTCCGCTGCGGGTATCAACAGTGCCAAGCAAACGCTTCTGACGATTTCCGTTACTGAAGACGAAGTTCTCGGAATCGGTGGTGAAAATCTCGCAGGTTTCTACTCTTGCATGAAGTATTTCCAAAGCCTCGACAACGCAAACAACGTAGCTTTCGTCAAAGCATTCAAGGAAAAATACGGTGCAGGCAGCGTCATCGGAGACGTGACTCAAGCTGGCTATCTCGGCCCTTGGCTGTGGAAAGCTGCGGTAGAAAAAGCCAATAGCTTCGATATCGATAAAATCGCTGCAGCATCTCCAGGGATTGAGCTGACCACTGCCCCTGAAGGCTATGTAAAAGTTCACGCGAACCATCACCTCTGGAGCAAGGCTCGCATCGGCCAATGGCAAGCGGATGGCCAAGCCAAGATTCTGTTCGAATCAGAATTGATCGAGCCGGATCCATTTCCTAAAGGCTATCAGTAATAACTTTGGTGGTGCCCTTTTGGCTCACTTAATACCCCGGAGGGCCGGGTAGTTTCCGGCCCTCCATCCTTGAACTCTGCGATCATTTCCTACCTTCGAAACTTTCTAAAATTATGGGAGAATATACTAACGAAGAACTACAAAGCATTTTCATCATGCAAGGCTTCTCAGGCCTCAGCCTGTTTAGTGTGCTCTTACTCATGGGTCTAGGTCTTGCTCTGATCTTTGGTCAAATGGGAGTGATCAATATGGCTCATGGTGAGTTCATGGCTCTTGGTGCCTATACCGTCTATTTCAGTTCACATCTCACTGCGACCTATGCTCCCACCTTTGGTCCATACTATTTTGTTTTCGCTATCGGCCTTGCCTTCTTCGTTTGCGCGCTCCTCGGGGCATTGGTCGAGTGGGCCATGATACGACATCTTTACCACCGACCGTTAGACACTCTTCTCGCCACTTGGGGACTCAGTCTCATTCTCCAACAAACCTACCGCTCAATCTTTGGCGCGCGCGAAGTAACCCCCACTCTCCCCGACTGGCTGATGGGTTCCTACAATATCAAAGAAGGTCTCGATATACCGATCAATGGCATGTTTGTCCTCGGTCTCTCGATCGTAGTGACTCTTTCGCTGATCATCTTCATGTATCGTTCTAGCTTTGGTCTCAAGCTACGTGCCACCGTCCAAAACCGTAAAATGAGTGCTGCCGTCGGAATCAATACCGCAAAGATTGACCGGCTCGCTTTCAGTCTCGGTTGTGGCATCGCGGGCATCGCGGGGGCTGCCTTTACCACCATCGGCTCCACCGGGCCAGATAGCGGTAGTCGCTATATTGTAGATGCATTTTTGGTAGTGGTCGCTGGTGGGACAGCAAGTCTGCTGGGTTGCCTCGCTTCAGCCTTTGGCATCGCCCAAGCCCAGTCGATTCTCGAATTTTTCCTCGATGGAACCAAAGGCAAAGTCGCCACTCTGTTAGTCATAGTCATCGCCCTGATGATCCGCCCGCAAGGACTTTTTCCCAGCAAGGTTCGCGGCCATTAATGAATCTAACCTTCACTTTTACTACGAAATGTCACTTTTTTTCAAAACCATTTTCAAGACGCGCGGTGAGGCAATCGCCTTTGGAGGCTTTCTTCTCCTTCTTCTGGTAGTTTTGCCACTGCTGCTTCCCGTATTCCGCCTTAATCTCGTGGGAAAGTATCTCACCTTCGGGTTCGTCGCCGTGGGACTTGTTTTGCTATGGGGTCGATGCGGTATCTTGAGT
>JANORE010000354.1:0-2324 GCA_031415155.1 Akkermansiaceae bacterium
GCCATGGTTTTCAGGTCGTCAATGATCCGATTGAGCACGACAAATCCGAGGTCTTTATGGGCATTTTCCCGACCGCGGAATTGCAGGACAAATCGGCATTTGTGATTTGCTTCGAGGAACGTCTCTGCCCGACCGAGCTTGATGTTGTAATCGTGCTGCCCTGTGCCGACGCGGAATTTCACTTCCTTCATCTTCGTGGCGCTCTTCGATTTCTGTTTCTTCAGCTTCGCCTGCTCGTATTTGTATTTCCCGTAATCCACGATCTTGCAGACGGGTGGGTCCACTTGACCGGCGATTTCGACGAGGTCGAGGCCGAGCGATTGAGCTTTAGCGAGCGCGTCCCGGCAATTCATCACGCCGAGCTGCTCGCCATTGGCGAGAACGACGCGGACTTTCGGGGCGCGGATTCGGTCGTTGATCCGCGTCATGTCGCGGAAACGACCCCTGTTTGGGTCTCTTTGTGGCTTAGCGATGGCTGTATCCTCCAGTGGGTAGGTGCGACGCGACGTTGCGCGGACGGACAACGCCGCCGCACATGAACGATGCGAAGATGGGTGCGAAACGATGAACTAGGCGCTGCGTCATAAAGCGAAAGCAGCGAGTCCTAACCGATCGGGAAAATCGGTTTTGAGTGCAATGATGAATCGTTCCAAAAAAGTCATTGAGCGGCGGGTGCCGATTAAATACCGCATTAAAAAAATGCGTCTATGCAAATTTATTAGAACAAGGGCGAGAATCGAGCAAGTCTCTTTTTCGCAGAACTGCATTTCGTTTAGTTTGCAAGCGTCGTCCGCTTAGGAAAGGCTGCGCTTCCATGAAAATGCATCGTATTCTGGCCGAGGCCGCCTCGACCATCGCTAAGTCCGTCTTCCGAGAACACCAAGTCCTTGATCACGAGCTTGCGACCGCTTTTGAGGAAAATCCGAAATGGGGCAAACGCGACCGAAGTTTCATCGCAGAAACCGTCTTTGAAGTGGCTCGCTGGCGCCGTGCGCTGAGTTTTTTAGTCGATAGCGAGGAAACCACCGCGCTGTGTGCCGCGCAATGGGTCCGCATGGGTTACGAGCTGCCGGATTGGTGGGCCTACAACGGGAAGCCCGCAGAGGAAATGAGAGCTCGTGAAACGGAATTGGCAGATCAATCTCGGGCAGTCCGTGAGTCGATTCCTGATTGGTTAGACGCTCTAGGCGTGGCGGAGCTGGGTGCCAGCTGGGATGCCGAACTCACGGCACTCAATCAACGCGCCTCGGTTTTTCTCCGCGTCAATACGCTGCGAACGACTCGTCAGGAAGCCATCGCTTGGCTCGCGAGCTTTCACATCGTGGCGACAGAAGTCCCCAATCTGCCAGATGCCTTGGTCTTGGCACCCGGTAAGGCTTTACCCAAAACTCTCCGTTTCGATGGCCGTGTGGAAATCCAGGACGCAGGATCTCAGATGATTTCCCCACTCGTCGATCCACAACCCGGCGAGCGCATCATCGATGCCTGTTCTGGAGCCGGTGGAAAATCTCTCCACCTCGCCGCACTCATGAACAATGAAGGCCGCGTCTTCGGCATGGACATCGACACCAAAAAACTCGCTGAACTCGAACGCCGGGCCAAACGCGCCGGAGCCGCCAAGTGTGTGAAATCCAAAGAAATCACCGCAAGCACTGCCGCCGATTTCGCCGATGTCGCGGATCGGCTACTCATCGACGCGCCCTGTTCTGGACTAGGCACATTAAAACGCCAACCCGATCTCAAATGGCGGCTCAAGCCCGCTCAACTGGATCGCTTGCGCGGCATCCAAGCCGAATTGTTAGAAAAATACACCGCCATGCTCAGACCCGGCGGACGCCTTGTGTATGCGACTTGCTCGATCCTGCCTTCGGAAAACCGCGCGGCGATTGATCGGTTATTAGCGAAAGGCCATTTCACGCTGCTCGAAGAATGTCCCGTTTCGCCTGCGGCGACAGGGTATGATGGCTTTTATGCCGCAGCTCTCATCAAAAATTCACCCGATGCCTAAACCGTGCGTCAATCGCAAAGCTTGCAGCCGATGGCGATGCCAGAGTAGGAAGGTGCACATCAATCATGGATCATAACGGCCAATGGAAAGGTTTTGTCTGCCCGGATTGTCGGATGGTTTTCCGTGTGCCAAACGATCACGACGGAGATGGTGTTGTTTGTTCAAATTGCAAAAGATTACTGAGAATCCCCAGGGTGGGTGATTTGGTGCCCGCATTGACTCTTCCGATGCATGGAAATCCAGTAGCTCCACGAGCTGCTCACAAAAGATCCAGCTCCCACGGATCTTCTCGTGATGATGAACCCGCCGAAGAAAA
>JANORE010000355.1:0-4440 GCA_031415155.1 Akkermansiaceae bacterium
CGGGCCATAACGATTGCGATTAAAACGACGTCCGGAATTTTGTGGGCGAGGAGGCATATTGAATAATGATAGTGCAAGCGGCGTAAAAACATCCGCCGTGCGCCGCGCTCGTAACTCATGAATTCCAATCCATCAATCCCAAAAAGCGCGGCAATCTCGCATTCCTTTTTTCTTCATCACCTGATGCTTGCCAAGTCATGGCGAAATCTACATTTTTCTCACGTCCTGCCTCTGAACTTCTAAAGTTAAAAACCGCAATATCTAATTCCAATGCCTGAGATTACTGAAAAAGAACTTCCGCCGAACCTCAAGCCACTCTGGCTTAAATCACTGAGCGCAGTTCAAGCGTCTAATTTCACCTATGCGATCAGTATCATCCAGACGATCCTTAACGTGAGTCCTGGTTTTCTCGAAGGTCGAAAAATTCTTCGGACCTGCGAAATCCAAGTTTCTGGAGTCATCAAGAAAAAGGGGCTTTTTGGGATGTCTGGCGGCGGCGCAGGGATGAAGTTGCAAAGCCAAGCGAAAAAAGACCCATTAGGCACACTCTCGCTTATCGAGAAAGAGCTTGAAAAGGATCCCGCAAATGACCAACTCAATGACTTACTCTTCGATACTTGTTTAAAACTCGAATTATTCGAAACCGCCGCTTTTGCTCTCGAGACCATTCGTAAGCACAGCCCAGAAAACGCGAAGCTTCTTCACAAACTTGCCGAGTTTTATATTGCTCGTGAAAAGCCGCTGATGGCCTCTGAAGTTTTTAACGACATCATCAAGTATCACCCGACGGATGGAGTCGCGATCAAAGGTTCCAAAGATTGCTCGGCTAGAGCATCCATGCAGAAGCAAAAATGGGACGAAAACGCGAATATGCGGGATCTTATGAAAAATTCTGCGGAGTTTGAGGAACTCGAGAAAGCGGCACGCACGGGCCTCACCCGCGAACAACTCGAAGAACGCCGTGATCGGACCGTCGAGAAATACAATGCTGACTCGAACAATCTTGCGACCGTCAAAGATCTCGCCGCTCTGTATGAACAGCTTGAAGACTGGCATAATTCACACACTTTTTATGCTTGGGCACACACTCTTAGTAAGGGAGACGTGGCACTTGCCACTAAGGCAGACGCCATGAAAGACCGGGCGCTTGAGACGGATTTGAAAACTCTCGGTGCCGCTGTTGAAGCGGACCCAGAAAACATAGAACTCAAGGCTGCACTGGATGCCCGCAGAGCGGACCGGATCGCCGAGCAAGTAGTCGAAGCGCAGAAACGGGTCGATCAAAACCCGACTGACCCACAACTTCGTTTTGAATTAGGCTCGGCTCTCTATCATGCAAAAGACTACAGCGGAGCCATTCCTCACCTCCAGCAAGCGACTCGGAATCCTCACATCCGCACCAAAGTCCTTCTCCTCCTCGGTCGTACCTTCAGAGCGAAAGATATGTTCGACCTCTCGATCAAGCAACTTTCTGACGCGCTTGCAGATCTCGTGACCATGGACAACACCAAGAAGGAAGTCCTTTATGAGAAAGGTCTGATTCATAGCGAGATGGGAGACAAGACTTCTGCGCTTGATTGCTTCAAGCAGATTTACGAAGTGGATTACGGCTATCGGGATGTCGCGCAGCGTGTAGAATCTTCTTACGCCTGATCCGTTCGAGACGATCTCAAGGATTTAAAAACGGCTTTTTCTCAGAGGAAGAGCCGTTTTTCATTGAAAGGTCTCATCCAGAGGAACGTCTCCTTTGACCCAGTCTGCAGCGATGACCTTGGAAATTTCGAATTGCCGCTTATCCGCTCCTTTGACCCGCCTAATTTCTAGGGTGGTACGGGCGACCTTAACATCCGAGGAAACCACCTGGTCCATCGCTTTCTCCTGAGCTGAACCTACCCTGCAATACCCAATTAAGAGTTCCTCCATATCTGGAGAAATCATGCCATAGCAGCTCCATTCTTGTTCATTTTTGAAAGGTCCGTTGTAGTAGTTGTCGTTAGAAGCATAGATCCGGACTTCACCCACATTCGCATTACCCCCCAGCAGATCCGCCCAAGACGGCTTCACGGTGCGTGCGAACGCCTCAAAATCAATCTTCCAATGTCCTGCGGAATCATGCGTCAGTAAAGCGGATCGATTTTTGAGATGATCCTCGAGTCCTTCAAAAAGTATCACCACCTCATCAAGTTCACGGCGGCCACCGGAAGTATTTCCAAGCCACTTCATATCTTTGATTTTTCCGTCGGATGACACGGAACTTTTTAAATAATCCACCACATCTTGTGTGCTCGAGTTTCCTAACCGAAAGTATTTTTCCACTTGCTGAATATCTCGGACTGCCAGTGCCTCTCTCACGAAAAGAAGTCCTTGGTCTTGCGACAAAGATCCAAACTGGGCGACGACTCGGTTAGATTTCGAAGCACCATCAAGCGGGTGGTTATCCACCGCCTTTTCGAAGACTCGGTTATGGAGAAGAGTGAACCAGATGGCTGCGGAGAAAAAAGCCAAAGTCGCGATGCACAACATCACCGACCATATACGGATCACGATCTGATGACTTCGCTGGTCGTGAGTGATACGTTTTTTATCACCGTTGCTTCCTTTCGTTCGCCTGGATTTGGGAGCTCCCACTCCGGGCATCTTGGTGACACGCCCTATGCTGGGTGCATCACCCAATGCTCGCTTGTGCCTTTGTAGCTGAGCGGAGCGGATAAATCCTTTAGATTTCATGGGGCATATAGAAAATTCGGCGAAATAAACGGACTTATTCTCCGCTTAACGAGGCATCATGGTGATCCGGCGAGGATCATAACGATCATTCGGCCGGAATAACCACCCAGGTTGCTGATTCACCAGTTCATATCCGGTAAGCATGAATTCATCAAGAAACTGATTACTATTCGGGTCGTAAACTTGTTTTCCGGTATAATGACCGCGGATGCGATACTCAAAGTTATGATCGAACGCATAACGCTGCCCCGCTGGACCATTTTCAGAAAAACGATCCGGCGTCCTCTTCTGGTCTTCCCGCATCATCACCAACTTCGCCCGACTCCACGATTGCTGGGGTTTTCTCAGATAGCCCCAAAACCGGGTTTTTTCAATATAGTAGCGCCTGCCATAGAAAAAATCGCCGACACTTTCACTCGCGATGTCTAAGTTTCGTTGCTCAATACTCGGTCCGCCTAGATTCCCCGAACCTGTAGATGACGTGCCACACTGAGTCAGTAGAGTGCACGCGAGTGCCAGCCATATCAGCTTTATTGGGGTAATCACCATGGGTGAAAGACTAGGGATTCCCTCTCTGAACACGCAAGCGCGGAACAGAAATATGTCAATTTACTCACTTGCCAGTTCGCGAGGTTTCGCGCGATGCTACCCTCCATGCCACGCATTATTGTCACTCTCGGCGATCCTGCGGGAGTTGGTCCTGAGGTGATCGACCTCGCCCTAGCCTCGGGAAAAATTCCTGCGGGCTTTGAAATTCAAATTTTAGGGGATCGAAGCGCCGGTCATCCAGGGAAGCCCGATGCTCAATCATCTGCGGCAGCGCTTGCTGCCTTAAATGAGGCGGTCCACCAGCTTAAAAATGGCTCCGCAGATGCCGTCGTCACGGGGCCAGTATCCAAAGAAGGATTGCAAAACTTAGGATTTCCATTCCCTGGGCAGACGGAGTTCTTTGCCGATGCCTTCGGAATCGACGACTATGGCATGATGCTGACAGGCGCGACTCTAAGCGTCGGATTGGCAACGATCCACGAACCGATCTCCCGCGTTCCGGAGATACTAACGGAACAATGTATTTTGAAAATTGGCCTGCTGACTGCGGATTTTCTCAAACGACGTGGCATCCTTTCCCCGCAGATCGCAGTCGCTGGGCTCAATCCACACGCCGGGGAAAATGGCGCATTCGGTGACGAGGAAATACGAATGATTCGTCCTGCCATTGATCGGCTCAATGCAACAGGTCACGCGATTTTTACGGGCCCAGCCGTGCCAGACGCCGTTTTTCGTGAAGCAGCTCTGGGAAATTTCGACGCAGTCCTCGCCATGTATCACGATCAGGGGCTGATTCCGCTCAAGCTGCTAGATTTCGACACCGCCGTAAATGTCACTCTGGGCTTGCCTAAACCAAGGACTAGTCCAGATCACGGCACCGCGTTTTCTATCGCCGGGAAAAATCTCGCCAATCCTTCCTCCATGATCGCTGCCATTTGCCTCGCTTGTGAACTTGCGGGTTAGTCAGCTGTGCGGCGTGGGCCGAGTCCGCGATAAAATATAGCGAAGATCACGAAGCAGAACGCCCACCAGCGGTCCGATACGAATGACGCTAACTTGAGGATTCTCAGGGATGATTTCATTTACAGGTTTTTTATGGCGGGACGATACCGCATTTTAAAATGGAATTCCCTTGTCTCGGTTGACTGAGTCATTAGAGCTGAA
>JANORE010000356.1:0-3110 GCA_031415155.1 Akkermansiaceae bacterium
GAAAATTTCAACGGCTTCATCTGCTTGAGTCATCATGAAGTGAGTAGATTCCAGCTCATCATCGACAGCCTCCGGTGCAACTTTGATGCTGGCTTCTGTCTTGCTGCGTGAAAAGTCAACAGGAGCATTGATCATCGGTAAAAAGGTAATTGATAGAACCACTAATAGTCCGACCATGCCTCCACTATAAAGCATCCAGCGTGAAGAATGCTTCTGGCGCTCCCCCCAGTCCCCACCGTCCCCTTGAGCATGCTTTTCACCTCTGACATGCCTTTCTCGTTCTTTAAAGACAACTGCGCGAGGAGCTTTCGCCGATACCATCGCCGCATCTTCAAGCCGTATCGCGTTCCCATTAATTTCTTGAATTTCAAGTTGTTGTCCAGCATCTGTCGCCACCCGCCGCATGACGTTCGATTCGATCCGTAAACCGACTTCACGGTCTCCCTGCGGGGGATTCGCGTCACCTGGATCTGTGACCGAACGTCGCCGTGGCAAGATCGTCCCCACGCGAACGACTGGTATATTTCTCCCGCCATCATCCCGAGCCACTTCAGGCGATGGATTGTTTGGATCGGGAAAGTTAGATTTCATTGGCAAAACGATTGGTTGCAGAAAGTGGCGGTAAAAGCCATTTGTTGCAAGCGGTTAGCCGCCGAGTTGGCGATCAAGTGCCGCGTCCATCGCTTGCTCCACCAGCCGTGCCGCGAGGGCTTCCGTGGCAGAATCTAGACGTTGCACCGCCGCTTTGAGTGGATTCGGTGCTTTCCCGGCAAGTGCTAAACGAACGGCCGCAACGGCAGATTCGATCTCACCGCGCTCATCTTCTTGGGCCAGACCTTGGCCTAAAACCGATTCAACGGCTGGAAGTAGCTCCTCCGCTTTCATTCTTGCCTCGGTGAAAATCCTCTCCGCCATGTCAGTGAAGGCATGCTCTACCGACTCACTGACCATGGCCTCCACGGCGGCATCATCGACATCCACGGCCGCACTTCCGATCTGGATCACGGTGTCGATTCCTGTATTCACATCTCGGGCAAGAGCCTCGAGAATCCCGTTTTCATCGATCTTAAACTGCACGCCCACTCTCGCTTGGCCTTTGGATGTGGGTAAAAAATCGACATCAAATTTCCCCAACTCCCAGTTATCCTTGGCCATTTCTCGTTCGCCTTGCAGCACCCGCACACGCATCTTGGCTTGGCCATCCGCCGCATTGGTGAACATTTCTCCAGCTTTGCACGGGATCGTCGAGTTTCGTGGGATGAGCACATTCATCAAGCCGCCAAACGTCTCGATGCCCAAGCTCAACGGCGTCACGTCCAACAAAATCATTTGCTTCAAGGCTCCGCTTAAAATCCCGCCTTGGATCGTCGCCCCCAGAGCGATTGCTTCGTCCGGATGCTGGGAAATATCTGGATCCGCATTAAAAAAATCTGCCACGGCACGCCGCACTGCTGGCATCCGCGTGCTACCACCCACCACGACGACGGCATTTAAATCCTCGGCTTTTAGCCCAGCATCCGTGAGTGCTTGGCGGCAAAGGCGCAGCGTTTTACCAATCCAAGGTGCCGCGAGCTGCTCTAACTCTTCTCTTGAAATCGCCTCTTCTAAACTACGGCTTCCATCGTAGAAAGGAACTCGAAACGTCGTAGCTTCATCTCTGGATAAAGCCAGTTTCACGCGCTCTGCTTCAGCGATTAGGCGGACGCGGGCGGCGCCGTCAGCTTCTGTGATCCCTGCTCGACTCATGATCCACTGAAGAATCGACGCATCCAAATCATCGCCGCCGAGCTGGGTATCGCCATGAGTGGCCAGCACTTGGAAAACTCCGTCCTGCATTTCTAAGATCGAAAGATCGAAGGTTCCGCCGCCGAGATCATAAACGGCGACGCGGGCCTTCTCCCCCAGCTTGTCCAAGCCATAAGCGAGTGCAGCGGCTGTCGGCTCATTGAGAATTCTAACGACTTCCAAGCCAGCCAGCTCGCCCGCTCGTTTCGTGGCGGCTCGTTGTGCATCGTGGAAATAGGCAGGCACGGTGATGACCGCTTTTTGGAGGGTTCTCCCCATTCGCCACTCGGCGATGCGTCTCATTTCCCGTAAAATTTCCGCACTGATCGCTTCTGCGGACATCCCAAGAATGCGTGGTAGGCCATCATTTCCCGCCGTGATCGGCACCGGGAAATTTCCGTCGATTTCGCTCATCCGCCGCCCGATCAGACGCTTGATGCTCGTGACGACTCGCTCCGGCTCCATCACACGGCGGCGCATTGCCCTTTCTCCCACCTCGATTTCGCCAGCCTCGCCGATCCATACCGCACTCGGCGTGATCCGGCGGCCATCTTCATTCGCTAACAAAATCGGAAACCCCGAGTCCACGATTCCCACCGCTGAATTCGTGGTTCCTAGATCAATTCCCAAAATCATCTCAGACATCGTGGCAAGCTTCACAAGGCACCTCCGCGAGCCGCTAATACTTTGAAAACAGGTTCTGGCACGTAGCGCCTCACGGTTTCTTCCCAGCCAGTTGGTCCTGTGAGACTCTTGATCATGCTGGAAGAAAGTTCTGCAATATCGCGCGGCGGCATGAGGAAAACCGTGATGATCTCTGGGGCCATATCGGCATTGATCTGACGCATCACGCGTTCATATTCATAGTCATTTGGCGAGCGAATCCCCCGCAGAATATACTTCGCCTGCATTTTTTTCGCATAATCCACAAGGTAGCGATTGTCAAAATGTGCGATGGTGAGCCGGTCGCTCATCCCTGTGGAAGCCCTTAAGAGATCCAACCGTTCTTCCACGCAAAACGAGTAACTTTTCGAAGGATTACTACCGATCGCCACGATCAAGCGGTCGAACATTTCCAGCCCGCGCTCGATCATCCAGAGATGTCCGTTCGTCGGTGGATCAAAAGAACCAGCATAAACCGCAGTGCGCATCCCGAGAAACTAGGGAGGAACATCATCGAGCGGAAACCTTATTTGGCAGCCAAAATCAGAAATTTGCAGATTTCTCCACGTGGATTTTGACTTCTTGCCAAGAGCTTGATACTCCACTGAGCGTAGCGCTCGTAGCTCAGATGGATAGAGCATCCGCCTTCTAAGCGGACGGTC
>JANORE010000357.1:0-6074 GCA_031415155.1 Akkermansiaceae bacterium
ATCTGGATTCCCATTTCAGGGAAGGAGGAGGCATCTTGCGGGTTCGTGCCGGCGCGGCTCTCCACGGCATTGCTCCAGCCATCCGCATCGTGATCCCCGCCAGCAGCCAAGCCGAAGGATTGGAACAACATCTCCCATACATCGCTTTGTTGGTTGATGTTTTGGTCCAAAGCCTGGACATAAGATGCACAAGCTAACACAGAAATACCTATTCCTAAGAATTTCACATTCATAGGATGTCATGATTAGACGACTAGGATTTTTAAGCAATCTATTTCGATAGAAATAGCATATCACGGCACCTGAATAGTTGGCGTCTCAGACGGCCAAGGCGGACGTTGGCGCTCCCGAGGGCATTTCACGTGACACTCTTGAGTCACTTGGCAGTGACCCGTTTCCAAAAAACTACATGCGCGGCAGTCTAGTTAGAGCCTGAGAAAATCAATGGCCTCGCGCAGATCATTGGCGGTCACCGTGTTGATTACCCTTGCGCTGCCTAGCTGATCCAACACGACGAAACGGATCGCTCCAGCGGAGAATTTTTTATCGCGTGCCAGTTTTTCCATCACTTTCTCCGTGGTGATTTCCCACGGAAGGATCAAAGGCAGGTGATATTTTTCTAACAGGTGAATCACCTTACTGCTCTCGTCTGGGGATAATCCAGCGTGGCGTTCTGAGAGAAATAGCGCGGCTTTCATCCCCAGAGAAATCGCCTCGCCATGCAGCATCTGGCCGTATGGAACAGAAGCCTCGATGCCATGACCGATGGTGTGGCCGAAATTTAATAGCGCTCGGATGTCGCGAGTTTCGTGTTCGTCGGCCTCCACCACTCGGGCCTTGATCGCGATATTCCGTGCGATTAACTCTGCCGGAACCTTGCGAGATCTAGGATCGAGCACCGCAAGATCGTCTAACATCGCGGCATCTCGGATCGCTGCGTGTTTGATCGCCTCGGCGAAACCTTCGTGAAATTCGCGGTCTGGCAGCGTCTGCAACGTCTCTGGATCGACGAGGACGAGTCGCGGCTGGTGAAACGCGCCGAGCAAGTTTTTTCCCTCACCCACGTTCACGCCCGTTTTTCCGCCGACTGATGAATCCACTTGTGCCACGATCGTCGTCGGCACCTGCACGAAGGGAATTCCACGATAAAAAATGGAGGCAACAAACCCGGCCAAGTCACCGACCACGCCGCCGCCGAGTGCTACGATCAAGGACTTCCGGTCGTGCCCGGCACGGATCATTTCCCGGCAAAGAGTCTCGGCGTGAGTCATGGACTTCGATGCCTCACCTGCAGCCACCGTGTGCAATGTCGGCTGAAAACCCGAGGTTTCTAGCGATTTCATGAGGTTGGTGCCGTGAAGTTCCGCCACCGTTTCATCGCTGATGACTGCGGCTCGCCAGCCGGTCAATCCGACCTTCTGGATGGCTTCGCCTGCTTGATGGATGAGACCCGAATCGACAAAAACATCGTAGGAACGGTCGGCAAGATTCACATGGACGGAAGGCATGGGCGGAGCATGAAATAACTATCCCACATGTCCAGATTGGAGAGAGTTTCCCGATTTCCGAAAAAGGCATTTAACAGGGCGGCTTGTCGATGAGACGTATTTTTGAGGGGAGGGGATTCCGGAGTCTTGATCCACTTGAATTACTAGCTGGGGTTTGACAGATTTTGTCCTTTCCGCTAGCTGGACCCATGAGCAGCTCAAAATCGGACGCGTGGTTTTATTCTCACCAAGGAGATCGATACGGACCTGTGACGTTCGATGACCTACAAATGATGGCTAAAAATGGAGTGCTCAATCCTCGGCTCGATCTGGTCTGGAAGAATGGCATGGCCGAGTGGCAGCTTGCCAGTGAGATGAACGGTCTATTTGAGTGCAGCGCGCCTCTTGAAAAGGAACGTGAAAGCCTTGCCCCGAAGGCTGAGACATTTACTTCCTCTAGCCACGGAGCCGTCGCCACTTCCATGGGAGCCGCTTCGGATTGGCCGGGGGCACGGCGGCGTAGTTTTTTGTTCATGGGAATGATTTTCCCAATCCTCTGGAAGCTGGCTCTGGAAGCTGGGGACAAACATCTCACGGCATTGATGGGTCCAGAAATGATGAAAGTCGCGGGAGTATGGCTGCCCCTTTTACCATTGGTCCTTTTACTTTTTGTCCTCATCAATCGTTTCAGAAACCTGGGCATGAGTCCTTTATGGATTTTGGCAGGCTGGATTCCATTTATCAATATGTGGCTCGGCTATCGTACCTTCGCCTGTCCTGCGGGATACGCTTACCACAAGAAATTGGATGGTATCGGGATTTTATTGGCGATTCTGTACTGGCTGTTTTGGATTCTTTTAGTCCTTGCCATCGCAGCAGTTGGTGCCGTTTTCTTCGGAGCACTCGGTGATCCTGAAGTTAAAAAACAGATCGAGGACGCACTCCAGCTAATCCTCCAAGAGGCTCAGAAAGCCGCTCCCGTTAGCACGCCGAAACCTTGATCCAGTATTCGAAACAAGCCGACGAACGCCGCGAGGCTGGTCCGCTGGAATGTTGGTGCCTCCATGGTGCCGCAGGCATGGCGGCGGATTGGCGCTGCTTCACTAAACATCTCGCAAGTGCTGGAATCAGCTCGCGAGCCGTCGATCTATGGCGGTTTCTGGAGGGCGGTTCAGTGCCTCTCGCTGACTTCGGCACGGCACTCAACGCCGACGCACACGGTGAGATTTCCCGCAGTCATGGACGCGCCTTGCTCGGTTACTCGATGGGTGGCCGCGCGGCACTGCATGCGTTGTTAGAAAAAGATCATCCGTGGCAAGCCGCCATCATCGTTTCCGCTCATCCGGGTTTGAAAACAGAGCCAGAAAAAGCGGCGAGACGAGCGACCGATGCCGATTGGGCCACCCAGGCATTGACCAGAAACTGGCAAGAATTTCTCAAGGCTTGGGATGCACAACCCATTCTCAGCAGCTCGCCGATGCGAGAGGATCAGGCGGCTGGCCGATTGGTCATGCGTCGCCGTGAAGTGGCACGGAGTTTCGTAGATTGGTCGCTGGGAGCACAGGCTTCGCTATGGGAACGGCTCGGTGAAATTTCCATTCCGGTATTATGGATTGCCGGAGAAAACGACCCGAAGTTCCTCGCGCTCGCCCAGACCGCTGTTGCTAAGATGCCTCACGCGGTACTTCGCATCGCTCCTGCGGCGGGCCATCGCGTCCCGTGGGAAACGGGAATCTGGTTCGCCGATCAAGTCGCTCATTTTTTGAAACTGGGGTGTGCGGACTCGCCTTCTTAAAACGGCACATCGTCATCGTCGAAGTCATCTTCATTCCGTAGATCGGTGAGAGCAGGCTCGGGACTGGAGCTGGAGGCGGGAGTGGCACTTTTTTGCCGGGAACGATCTGGAGAATTCCCAGCGGCTTGGAGCTTCCAGCAGGCGAGATTCACAAAGTATTTCCCGTTATACTCGTTGCCACGGATGTCGAAGCTGACTTGGACTTCTTGGCCCAGCTCGAAGGGATCGAGCGATGAACATTTGTCTTTGACGACCTCAAACTTGAGATCTTGAGGATATTTATCGTGCCCTGTCGTGACGACGAATTCGCGTTTGGTAAATCCGCTGGGAAAACTTTGCGTCGTTCCAATCCATTTCAATGCGCCTGATGCTTCATACATGCACCGAGTTTTTCCAAACTGGATGGGATGTCAAACCATGGGAATCTGAATCTCCAAAATATGACAACCCTCATCCATTACGGTGAGACGGCTAGCCGATCAGTGGTATTTTCCCGCTCGAAAAGGAATCCATTTTCCTTATAAGTTTTAAGGCGGAAGTGAGTTGCCGTAGAAATAACACCATCGAGCGAACTTAATTTTTCCGAGACAAATCGAGCGACTTCCCGCAAGTCTGCGCCCTCGACGACGACCATTAAATCATAGCCACCGCTGGCGAGATGACAGGAAACGACTTGGTCAAAACGAGCGATTCGCATGGCAAGGCGATCAAAACCACCCCCGCGCTCGGGAGTGACTTTCACTTCGATAAATGCGGAAACCGAAGTATCCCCGGTGGCCTCGGGATTGATCACCGCGTGATACCCGAGAACCGAACCATTTTTTTCCCAAGCCGTGACTTGGGCCGCCACAGAAGCTGCATCTGAGGCCAGAAGATCGGCAAGTTCTTGATGGGAGAGACGGGCTTTTCGGCGGAGAAGTTGGAGCAAAGGATCATTAGTCATGCGAAGAGCTTGGCCGCTAACTAGGACGAGGGGAAGAAATTTACGTGGCGAACAGCGAGCATGGGGTCGGCAGACTCTGCTTTTTCGAAAGTGGGATTAAATTTTTCTTGATCCCTCCCTACATCTTGCTTTGTTCTATCGAACACTGTTCAAACCACTATGAGCTCAACTCTCACCCAACGGCAAAAGGAAATCGTCGATTATTTAAGGGAATCCCAGCGACAGACTGGAATCATGCCTTCGACGCGCGAACTTCAGCACTACTTTAAATTTGCCAGTCAGACTGCTGCGATGGGTCACTTGCGGGCACTCGAGCGGAAAGGCGTGATCCAGCGACTTCCCGGAAAAGCACGAGCGGTCATTTTTCCCGATGAGTTAGACCGAGGGGAAGTTTCTCACGTCCCGATTCTAGGAAATATCGCCGCTGGCATGGCTCAAGATGTGGCTCCCGAACGCCAAGGTTGCATCGCCCTAGACATCACTGCGCTGGGAATTCCGCGTCATGCGAAAACCTTCGCGCTGAAAGTCCGTGGTGATTCCATGATCGACGCTCATGTCTGTCATGAAGACACCGTGATTCTTGAATTTCGTGAACCGCGGAAAGGAGACATCGTCGCGGCATTGATTGATGGGGAAACCACCCTAAAACGCTATGTTGTCGAAAAGGGGAAGCCTTTCCTCCGCGCAGAAAATCCCGATTTTCCAGATTTGATTCCTGCTCAAGAATTGATAATCCAAGGTGTGTTGATCGCTTTGTTACGCCATGTGATTTAGCGTGAATCCATTTCGGTGATAGATTTTACAAGGTATTGACGAATTTAAAGGATTATTCTAGCGATCTAAATCGCGTTTTAATGCCAGATCCAACTATCAGTTTTTCTTGTCCCGCCTGTGGTATCCGCCTGACGGTTCCCGCCAATCTCGCAGGTATCAAAGGACCTTGCCCCTCTTGCAGAGTTGAAATCCAAGCTCCTGAGGTAACTCCAGAATCCATCGGGCGCTTGGAAATCCAATCTCCAAGGATGCATCCGATTGTCACTCGTGCAGAACCCCACGAACCGCTCAACCATCCGCGCTTGGCAAAAAATAAAATCAACCGAGACAGTTTATCGGATGATGAGAATCCAGTGCGAGGGAGCACTCATGAATCGCCTAGACCTGCAACCGCGAGATCCGGATATTCTCGATATTTCTTGCCGTCGCTACTCCTCATTTTTCTGGTGGCTCTCGCCTGCGGAGCTTGGAGCTTTTTTCAAAAAAGTCGCTCACGAGACCTCGTAAAACAAACTCCAACCCCGAAAATAGAAATTTCTCCAGAGCAAAACCAGCCATTAGAATCAGTCCAGGATATCGACATTCCACCGCCGACATCACCACCGCTTCCGATTGATGGATTCGCTCAATCTCTACCGAGCGTCATCGAGGCGAAGACCCCGCCGAGCGTGACCATGAGTGCCAGAGAAGTGCTTGATCAATTTCTAACTGCCAAGTCTCTCCCCGAGCGCCGTTCGATTCTCGAAACTCAAACATCGGAATCTGAACTCGCGAATTCATGTCTTGCGGCACCCTTGCCCGTAGCCACTCACATCGAAATCGAAATCAAAGAAACCAACTCATTGGAACAAGTGACGAATACCTATTACGGCGTCGATTTTTCTAAGGAAAATGAATCGAGTCAAACCCACACGATTTTGGTGAGAGCACGCGGCAAGAGTGATCCTATGATCATCGTCGATCCAGTCCTCGATACCGTTGGTGGGCGTCTCGTGGACTAGTCAACACAACCATCTGCCCAGTCATGAACATTTAAGGTCATTGTATCCGCGTTGGCTTGTTGCGATAACCCACA
>JANORE010000358.1:0-3051 GCA_031415155.1 Akkermansiaceae bacterium
CGGAGATCGATCCCGTACCTTTCATCGTTTATCCAGAAAATTACTCGATCCGAACGATGTTCAAAGAGGACGCGATTATGCAATTGGAGCTCTCAGACCGCCCCTTCGTGCTCTACAAGAGTGCTCGGCGTCATTGTTTAACGATTGTCTACCGCCGCAAAGATGGCGAATACGCGGCACTTGACATCAAAGACTAAAAGCTGGCCCGTCCGTCATTTGTCAGGCTGGTTGTCCGTATTCAGCCTGACAAATTTGGAATGATTCAATGATATGTTGGCGCGCATGAAAATTTGTGGGCGGGATTTTTTCCTCAAAACTAAACCCTGAAAACGATAGACTCTTCTGTCCTCTCCTGATCGCCCTTCGCCACCATTACGGCAGGCGGAGAGATGGATATTGATGGTGAGGGCATGAGTCGTGTCTTGGAATCACCCTTTGTCGGAAGGCATCAATCCTGCTTTTCGAGGCTTGCATCTGACGGCGGTTCGTCAATTCTCGCGGCCCCATGAGTAGTTGTTTAAAAGGAAAAGTTCTCGTCGCACAGGGTGGTGGCCCCACTCCTGTCATCAATCAGAGCATCGTCGGCGTGGCCCTCGAGGCTCGTAAATTTAGCCAAGTCACCTCCATTTACGGAGCCGTCCACGGTGTCCGCGGAATCATTGAGGAAAACTTCGTCGATCTCACTCGTGAGACGACACAGAACCTTGAGCAAGTGGCCGGGACACCATCGTCTGGCCTACTTTCTACCCGTGACAAACCGGATGAAGAATACTGCGCCCGGATGTTTAAAGTGATGCAAGCTCACGACATTCGCTACTTTTTCTATGTGGGCGGAAACGACTCTTCCGACACCGTCCGCATCGTCAATGAGCAAGCGAAGGAAGCGAACTACGAGCTCCGTGCCATCCACATTCCGAAGACGATTGATAATGATCTGGAGGAAAACGATCACTGCCCAGGCTTCGGCTCCGCAGCGCGTTTCGTCGCCCAAGCCTTCTCGGGGGTAAATCTCGATAACCGCGCACTGCAAGGCGTTTACATCGGAGTGGTGATGGGCCGCCACGCGGGTTTCCTCACCGCGTCATCCGCTCTCGCGCAAAAATACTTCGATGACGGCCCGCACCTCGTTTACGTGCCGGAGCGTGCTTTCAAAATGGATCAATTTCTGGCCGATGTGGACCGTGTCTATCAACAACATGGCCTCTGCACCATCGCCATTTCCGAAGGGATTTCCGATGTGGATGGCACCGCCATGATCACGAAATTACTCGGGACCGAAGAGCGGGATTCTCACGGAAATATTCAGCTTTCAGGAACGGGCGCGCTCGGTGATTTACTCTCCAACGAAATCCGCAAAGGTCTCGGCATCAAGCGTGTGCGCTCGGACACCTTTGGCTACCTCCAACGTTCATTCATGGGTATCCAGTCAGATCGCGATGCTCGGGAGGCCCGTGAAGTCGGTGAAAAAGCCGTGCAATACGCGATGTGGGATAATTGCGATGGATCGGTGGTGATCAAGCGTCCTGTGCTGAACTACAGCGTGGATTATGAACTTGTCCCGATCGATAAGGTGGCCGGAAAAACTCGCCACATGCCGGACAATTTCATCAATGCGGCGGGCAATGGCGTGACCGAAGATTTCATGAATTACTGCCGCCCACTGCTTGGTTCAAATTTTCCAGAACCACACCGTCTGCGTGCGCCAAAGGTCGCGAAGATTCTGCACCCATCATGAGATCGCGCAGTCGATAAGCTCCATCATTCTTAAGCCGGAGAGATTTACCATTTCTCCGGCTTTTTCACGCATCCGTTCTTCTGCGTGAGAGGCGGAAGACCGTTCATGTAAGCGAGTTGAAAAGCTCGAGAGCCACTTGGAGCGGATCGCAGCCAGCAGATTTCCCAGAAGTCGGCGTGCCGCCCGCATCCGGGAAGACACGAGCGTGCAGCTGAATGATATCGTCAGCAATGGAGGAAAAAACTCCGACCGGAGTGTGGCATCCACCCTCCAGTAAGCGGAGAAATTCGCGCTCGGCACGGATTCGCAGCCACGTTTCCCGGTGGCCGATGCTCTCCGCGAAGAATCGGCTTGGTGCATCGTCAGCACGGACTTCAAGGCCGATGGCGCCTTGTCCAGCTGCTGGGAAAAATTCATTTTCGGGAAGCCGGGTGACAAACAATCCCGGAATTCCGAGGATTTCCTCAGGCTCATCGCTTTCCGTGATGAACCTGAGTCGGACCAGCCCCGCCTCTGCAAGTAGGATGGCGTCGTAGGTCGGATCTTCTGCAAGCTTCTGCAACCGAGTGGGGACATTACCGCGAAGATCGATGACTTGCACGTCCGGTCTCAGCCATTCGAGTTGTTTCGCCCGTCGTACACTACTGGTGCCGACGATTGCGCCGATGGGTAAGGCGGCCAAGCCACCCGGTTGACGCATCACCAATCCATCGCGAACTGGAGCGCGTTCTAGCACCGCAGCGAGCCTGAATCCGTCCTGTAAAATAGTTGGTAAGTCTTTGAGGCTATGCACTGCAATATCGATCTCTCCCGCTTCGAGTGCCTCTTCAATTTCCTTGATGAATACGCCCTTGTCGAAGGTTCCCTCGGCTTTCGCGACTTCACTCAGCGGCACGTCCGTGCGGCGATCACCCGTAGTTTTAATGACCTTCCGGATGATTTGCCGGTCAGGAAACATGGCGGCTAAGGCGGCTTCCGTAGCCGTGGCTTGGACCAGAGCCAGCTCGCTGCCACGAGTACCAACGATGATGGGGGCCAATAGGGAATCGGTCATTTTAAGATTTGAAGAATAGTAAATGCCCGGTGTAACGGACACCCTTTCCATGGGATTCAGAGGACGGCAGCGCAAGCCCAAGATTGAAAGGAATCTTATTTGGAATCATAAGCCCCGACTTCTTGCAGAGAGGTATGAAGTCAGGTCCACCCGAAATTCTCTAGTTTTCACGAAGAGTTTTGCTTGAAACTCGGTAAAACCGCAGGCATATCCGGTTTCGCAATATCAAATACACGGAGGGGTGGTAGAGTGGTCGATTGCG
>JANORE010000359.1:0-2121 GCA_031415155.1 Akkermansiaceae bacterium
CATTATTTCCAGCAGCCGCTACAATCAATGATCCCGATTTACGGGCATACTCGATGGCGTTTCTTACCAGCGCGCTATCTCCCAAACTGCCCAGTGAAATATTGATCAACTGGGCACCACCATCGACCGCCGCGATGATGCCTTTCGCGAGTAAAAAGCTGTCCGATTGACCGAGATCATCTGCGATACGGACGGAAAAAATCCCGGCACCGGGGGCCACGCCTGGAGTTTCTGTGCCATTGCCAATGATGACGGAGGCGACGGCCGTTCCGTGGCCATTTTGCTTGGACAAGTCTGCCGGAAGACTGACCAAATCCACCCCAGAAATCGCTGCGGAAAATGCCGAGTGAGAAGTCACACCCGTGTCTAAAATAGCGATTTTCACGCCATTTCCCCAAGCGGAGTTGTCTCCTGTGATTCCAAGCCAGTCTAATAAATCGGCTCCTAGTGCCACCGCTCCCGGCTGCGCGGTCCCTTCACTGGGTGGCGGCACATCGACTGGATAGACAAGGGACGTTTCCTCATTTCCATCCAGCAATGATGCGAAGTCATCTGGATCGAGAAAGCTCACATGGATCGCGTGGAGTGGATCCAGACGATCGAGTAGTTTGATCCGCTCACCTGCTTTTTTGAGAAATGTCTCCAGAGCATTTTGATCCTTAAATACTAAGCTGCGCTGACCCAGAAGTGCGCCTGCATTCATGGCTTCATCATCCCGGCGAGGGCTGGAGCTTAATGGGCGCTCTGCTCCGCGGAATTTGATGGAAGGCTCGTCCACGATGGTCGTCCACTTCGGTTTGCCGGTGTCCGCGGGCTGCTTTTTTTGCGTGGTTTTTTGAGGTGCTGCAGTCCCTGCCAACCAGTAACCAAAGATGGCGGCAATCGCTAAACTCAAAATAAGGATCAGGTTGCTACGGCGCATCGTGATGAATAAACTCTAAAACTTCTGAGTCGGCATTAAAAACTTTCTTCGCCATTTCAATTCGCCTTCCAAGGACATCTACGCCATAGCTTTGGACGTGCCCACTGACACGTCTTCGCTCCAATCATCCCAAAGTACGACGGTCTCAGGAAATGCTGGACGTTGGTATCTGTTCATTCTCGGCTTGGTGCTGGCGCTAATTGGCGGGCTTTTTGTGGGGTTGATGGGGCGTAGCTTCTTGAGAGCGCGGGAAATGCGAACCTGGCCTGAAGTTGCCTGTGTGATTCTATCCTCGGAACTTGGAGAGCGGCAGCATGATGAGAATTCGCCGATAGAATTTCGCCTCAATCTGAGCTTTGGCTACGAGTGGGACGGCCAAGCCCGGACGGGGGATCGTCTCACATTGCGCGGTAGCCCGTGGACATCCAAGCGCCCGCTCGCCGAGCAGCGAATCGCTGAATATCCGGTGGGTAAAAAAACGACCTGTCGGATCAATCCGGCGGATCCAAGTTTCGCAATCATCAAGCCTGATTCACTTGCGCCGGGTTACTCGATTTGGTTTCCGGCCTTGTTCGTGGTCGGAGGTCTGGGGATTAGTTTTCGCGCATGGACTCTCAAGCCGAGTGACCTCAATGCGGGTAGAATTGCTAATGAGTCTGCCGATTTTGCCGGGAAATGATGATGGTGGCAGCCACTCCGCAAGCCCCGATGATTCCGGCTAATACCAGACCGCAGTATTTTTGAGTTTCCACTTCATCATCGCGCTCGACGTATTTTTGCCCGATTTTCTCAGGGACTCGCGTCATAAATGGGATGGGTTTCTGGAGCGCATAGAAGACGATTCTGCGTCTTTGATCGCGATAGTCATTTCGGTAGGTTTCTCCTTCTCGGACTAACAAGTCGATCCGCTCATTGACGAAAAACTCCGAAGCCGGGCGGGCTTTACGATCATGGTTTGGCCAGACACTCATCGTTTCCACTTCGATGCGCGTTCCAAATGTGGCGATGCGGCGGATACGTTTGATGAGACTTGCTGCTTCTTCCTTCGTGGATGCTCCAGAGGCGAGTAGCCGGCGCAGTCCTTCCTTGATCAGTTCAAATCGTTCGGCCTGCCCAGGAGTCATCGGTGATTTCTGGGATCTTACTCGATCAATCCGGTGCTGAAGGCGAAGCCGCTCTTGTTCGAACGGATTCTCCGT
>JANORE010000360.1:0-4943 GCA_031415155.1 Akkermansiaceae bacterium
TTCATGTGGTGAGAAACGAAGAAGAATCGCTTTTACTAGAGGGTAAGCTCATCAAAGATTACCGCCCACGCTACAACATCGCCTTCCGTGATGACAAACGCTTCCTTTTGGTAAAAATCCGGCTGCTCGATCCATGGCCACGCTTCCGAACGACGCGGGTGAAAAAGGATGATGGCTCCCGCTACTTCGGGCCTTTTCCCCATTCAGGCGCCCTTCGCAGCACGTTAGAGTGGTTAAATCGTGGTTTCGGACTTCGAGTGTGCCGTGCCGAAAATCCCGGCGAGACAGATTACAAACACTGCAACGCCGACATCATTCGCAACTGCTCCGCACCGTGTATTGAGAGGATTTCACGGGAAGCTTACCTCGGAAAAATCGAAGACGCCTGTCGGGTATTAGAAGGCAAAGGTCGCCGCGAGGTTTTCGATACTCTCCGCTTAGAAATGACAGGAGCGGCTGAGAATCTCGATTTCGAAAAGGCTGCGAATCTACGCGATATTCTCCAAAATTTAGAAAAAACTCTCAGTCCAACCCGCCAATTTCGCGGACGCGGTATCCAGACAATCATCAAGCCGACCGAAGATCTCGCAGAACTCGGCGAAAAATTGAATCTCGCTGGACCACCGCGGGTCATGGAGTGCTTCGATATTTCTAACGTTTCCTCAACTCACATCGTCGCCTCCATGGTGCGTTTTACCGATGGTAAACCCGACAATCAAAATTACCGCCGCTACCGGATTCAAACCGTCGAGGGGCAAGATGATTTCGCCTCAATGGCCGAAGTCATTCGCCGCCGTTACTCACGAATTTTATTAGAAAATAGTGCGGCGAATCCCGATGCGGAGTTTTCCCAAGAAAATATCATCGATTCCCAGCGTCGTCTTGCCCGCGAGGGAAAAGCAAAAATCGTCCTGCCAGATCTAGTCATTGTCGATGGCGGGAAAGGCCAACTCAGCATGGCGGTGAGAGAGCTGAAGGCACTAGGCTTGCACGAGCTCCCAGTGATCGGCTTGGCAAAAAGACGTGAAGAAGTCTTTGTTCCAGGTGAGAGCGAGCCCATTTTAATTCCGCATGATCGCGGTGCATTGAAGTTACTTCAACGCATCCGCGATGAAGCTCACCGCTTCGCCAATGGCTACAATGCACTGCTTTATCGGCAGAGAATGAAAGAAAGCGCGCTTGATGATTGTCCCGGAATGTCGGCCAGCAAAAAGCGGGTCTTGTTAGAAAAATACGGCAGTGTCGCCCGTCTCAAAAAAGCGGATGCCGCTGAAATCGCGACGATCCCGCATATTTCCCTCAAGCTTGCGATCAATGTATTAGCATTTCTCCGTCGAGATGATTTAGAAAATCAGTCATGAGAATCATTTAAAATCTAATAGTTTGATTAAGATCACCTTAGCCGAGAATTTGTGCGTCCACCCCATCCTTAAATGTGAGTTTCTTGGATCAAAAAAACTGACTTCCGCTTGGGTCTCAGACGTTACCTGTGATACGATGCCCAAACCCGCTGAAAACACGAGCTTGACACATCGAGTTTAATTCCTATTTTCCTCCGTCCGCCTCTGGGCGACTAATTTTTTTTACTACACGACCATGGCTAACCACAAATCTTCAATCAAGCGCGCGCGTCAAACTATCGTCCGCACGGAGCGCAACCGCGCTGAAAAGAGCCGCATGAAGACACTTCGCAAGAAGGCTCTCACTGCAATTGCTTCTGGCGATAAAACCGCTGCCGCTGAAGCCAGTTCTGCTTTCTCCTCGGTGGTGGATAAAGCTGCAAAACGGAATTTGATTCATCCCAATAAGGCTGCTAACTTAAAGAGCAAAACTGCAAAGGCCCTCGCTGGCATTGCTTGATTTGCCCAGTCAGCCAGTTTCCTCACTATTCATCGAAACAAGCGGACCGGTTCACCGGGACCGCTTTTTTCATCGTCGCCATGACAGACCCATCACCGCCAAACCGAGCCGCAGCCGCAGCTAAAATCGCCGCCAATCCTTCTGGATACAAAGTCTGTGAAGGTTGCGACTCCATCGTTGGTAGTGGCACAGCCATTTGTCCAAATTGTCACAGCTATCGCTTCGATAACTCTCCTGAGCGCGTCACCCTTCAAGCTCGGTTGTTAGGTTCACGTGAGCAAAGATCCGTCACCGCCAGTGATCTTGGATAACTGGAAGATTGAGTTTCCTCCAGTGATTACGGCCATCGGATTCAAAGAGTGGCAAGTCGTTTGTGATGCATTGGCTTCCGGGCGGCAGTCGATGATTTTGCGCAAAGGTGGCATCCATGAAGGCCGACAAGGCTTCTCCTTCGCCCATGATTCGTTTTTTCTTTTTCCCACTCGTTTCCACGCGTTGGCGGATCAAGTGCGGGAGGGCGAAGTGAAGGCGATGCCCGAGTGGCAGCCCGGCGACATCATCCGCATTACTCACTATGCAGAAGCAAGTTGGGCGATCACCCTGACGGATTGGGGAAAAGCTAACGCGCTGAATCCATACCATATCTACTCCGAACAAACGGTGAGAGATCGCTTTGAGTGGGAAGGAAAAGGCATGGCTTCGGGTAGCATCCACTTGGCTTTAGTCCGCATTTACGCACTCGCGATGCCATGGGCGTTTTCCTACGAGGCAAAATACGGTGGGTGCCGTAGCTGGATCCATCTCCCTGAGCCACCGGCAGGCTGGCGAAAAACAGCGCAACCCGTGCTTTCTTCTGAGCAATTTCGTGACTTGGAAGCTTCGCTCATTTCATGATGAGCTCAGTCACTCTAATAATCCGCCACCGGGCTGCTGGCATGAACTGCAGAAATTTCAGGGATTTCAGCCGCGAGTTTCGCCAAGGAATCGCAAGTATTTTGCCATTTTTTTCCCGTCCATGTGATCGGTGGATGTAATTTACGACGAAATCTTTCGATCCTGCCTTGCGCTTCATCAATCATCCAGCGTGGTAGCTCGGCGATGGCAGCGGCAGCGATTTTCGCCGTGTCTGTGCAATGACAAATGAGCGCGAGATCATTGCCAGCCTCGATGGCGAGTTTCACATCTTGGCCGCGACCGTAGCGATTCGCGATCGCCCCCATGTCGAGATCATCGGTGAGAACGAGATGTCGGTCGAAGCCGAGCTGGTCACGGAGAAATTTCCGAATGATGCGCGGAGATAGCGAAGCCGGGAAATCTGGGTCAATATTAGGAAACTCGACGTGCGCCAGCATGATTGCATCCAGCTCCGGCATCAGCGCAGTATAAGGAATAATGTCTTCACGCAGCAGTTCTTCCAGCGTCGCGGGTGAGGACGGCAAGTCATGATGTGGGTCAGATTCCGCTCTGCCACACGCGGGGAAATGTTTCGCACAGCTGGCGATGGATCGTTTCCGTAACCAGCGGTTCCATTGGCCTGCGTAGTCGATGACTTTTTGTGGATCACGTCCCCAGCAACGACCGCGCAAGGCGTTCTGAGCCTCCGGGAAATGATCGAGATCAAGGACCGGAGCGAAGTTTAAATTGATGCCTAACAGCCGGAGCAAATCTCCGGTGAAAGCTCCTGCATCCGCGATTTTTCCCATGTCTCCGGCGGCAGCGAGCGCAGGCGCGGAGGGCGCAGGGGGCGCAATCTCTTTCGTCCGCGTGACTCGCCCACCTTCTTGATCTATGCCGATGATCGGCGTGTCCGAGGACAAGTCGCGGAGATCATCGGTGAGCTTTCGCGTCTGCTCGGCAGATACGATGTTCCTCGTAAATAGAATGTAGCCAGCCGGTTGTAGCTCGCGAAAAAGAGCGGCTTCTTCCGAAGTTAATTGCGGCCCGGAAATCCCGAGCACTAGTAGTGAACCATCCATCATCGCAGAAAAACCAACAGATTCGCTTGGGTTTGTCGATCAATCTCGCGCTTTTAAGACGCCTACCCATTCGTGCCAATTTAAGAATTCGATAAGAATAAATTCACACCATCAAGGGCAACATGGTGAGGTTCGCGGTCTGGATCATCGCTTTCTGATTCGAGGAGTTTTCCTGAATTCAATGAGTTTTTCGATGGACTCTGGACGTTCGCAATTCTGGAGTTTACACCGTGGACATGACTGTTCGAACTCGTTTTGCTCCCTCGCCGACTGGATATTTACACGTGGGTGGTGCCCGGACTGCCTTATTTAATTACCTATTTGCCCGGAAAAATGGCGGCGTTTTTGTGTTGCGGGTGGAAGATACCGACGAAGCGAGAAATACGGATGCACGGCAAGCGATTTTCGATGGGATGAACTGGCTCGGCTTGGAATGGGATGAAGGCCCCGAAAAGGGCGGGAATTTCGGTCCGTATTATCAGAGCCAGCGGAAAATCATTTACGATGCGTGGTTCGAAAAGCTGGTTGCGACAGATCGCGTTTATGAAGATCACGGCGCGTGGCGGTTTCGCTTCGAGCGCAAGCTGGTGACGATGCATGACTTGGTTTGTGGTGAAGTAACGATCGACTATCGGGATGAGTCGAACACACCAGATATGGTGGTGAAGCGTTCAGACGGTTCGTATGTTTTCCACTTCGTCAATGTGGTGGATGATTTGGAAATGGAGATCACGCACGTCATTCGCGGTGAGGATCACTTGATGAATACGCCGAAGCATTTACAACTCATCGAAGCCTTCGGTGGCATGGCTCCGCAATACGCGCATATCCCGCTTATTTTAAATGCAGATGGCTCGAAGATGTCGAAGCGGGATGCCGGGGCGGCGGTGGGAGATTATCCACGGCAGGGTTTCCTGCCGGCAGCCGTGGTCAATTTCGTCGCGCTGTTAGGCTGGAATCCAAAGACGGAGGAGGAAATCTTTTCTCTGCCCGAGCTCGTGGAACGCTTTTCATTAGAACATGTGAACCGTGCGCCGGGACGATTTGATTTAGAGAAATGCAAATGGGTGAATCAGCAGCATCTGTTAGGTGTGAGCATGGAGGATT
>JANORE010000361.1:0-6413 GCA_031415155.1 Akkermansiaceae bacterium
CCATAACGTGTTTGGTAATATTCTCGCGAGTAGCGCGCCAGCCCACATCCGTCGCTCTGCGTTAGATGCGAGAAACACGCCACGGCTCCCACTGGTGCCAGAAGAAAGCCCCACGGTGTAGCCATCGATTTCCGAGGAGAAATCACGGCTTCGCTCAGCAGCCTCTGCGACACTCGTCGCGATTTCTAACTTGATGCCCACCGCATTCCACTCGGAAAAATTCTGCATCAATGACTGCTTGTTTTGAATCGGCAGATCACGCCAGTCCGTAGCGAAACTATTCAAATAGGGCGAATGCGCTTTGACCCATTTCCAATGCCGATCCGTCATTTGATCCTGCCATTTTCGAAGTGATTCGCGATCCCGAAATGCCGTGAATCGCCGGCGAGCAAGACCGTAATGGCGCAAGATATCGAGCCGCTCCATCATGATGAATAGCGCTCTAACATTTCCGAGCAATGCGACGGTAAGATGAGCATTTCAGGATTCTGGCAATGCATCTCATGCAGCATCGCTAGAGTTTTTGCATAAGCTTTTGCATCGTGAAAAATTCCGCATATCCGATGAGGTGGACGATTTTCCCGAAACGCTCGGCTATGCCAACAGGCGTCCGCGACTAGAAAAATCTCTTTCCCGCGATCTTCCGTAAAACGTAAACCCACCTGCCCTACGGCATGGCCCGGCAGATCAACCGTGCGAATGGAAGAATCCAACCAATCATCACCCGGCTTTAATAATGTGAGCCGCTCGGTGAAATCATCAGGCAATAATCCGGGCAGAAAAGCACGCCGTACCGCTGCAAAGCCACGACGCCCTCTCACATCCTGCCATGCTTTTTCCGATGCGTAAAATCGAGCGGCGGAAAAATCTCTGAGTCCACCCACATGATCCGCGTGAAAATGGGTGATCAAGATATGCTGAATCTCTCGTGGATGAATGCCGAGCTTTTCTAACTGCTGCGCAATCGACCCTTGTCCGGAAAGACTCACGGGGGTGATCCAGCGATACAGCCGCGCCCAACCCCTACGAGTTTCCTGAAAAAAACGATCTGTGTAGCCGCTATCGACCAGCATGTAGCCAAAGCGCGGGTGTTCCAGCAAGAAAGCTGTTGCCGCGAATGTGAGCTTTACCCACCACGAACCACCACGCAGCACGATGCCTTCGTGCGCGGTGGTTATGCCATCACTGAGGACACGCCATTTCATCGGTTAGAATTTTCTTTCCACCACTTCCCAAAGTGCCGCAAGCCTGCGACCGTGCTGAGTGTAGGGGCATAGCCAAGATCGTTTTTCGCAGCGGAAATATCCAGAGTTTTGCTGTACGTGAGCGTGCCGACACTGTATCTCGTCATCGGTGGTTCCCAGCGATTTCCCGTCAAGATGGCGGAAGTTTTTTCAAAGAAGCTTCCGATACCCATCGCCAAGCGAACGGGAATTTTGACGAATCTTACACGAAGCCCGCAGGCATCAAATAAGGTATTCATCAGTTCAGATCGTTTGATTTCCTGATCATCCGTGATGCTATACACTTTCCCATGGCATGTGTCTGGAGCTTGTAAGGCGAGTATCACAGCCTGTGCCGCATGATCGACAGAAGTCATGTCCATCCATGGATCGGTTTCTCCGAACACGGGAAAAAAACCACGTTTAGCGACACGTAGCACCCGGGGAAAAATCGTCGTGTCGCCGGGACCGTAGATCGCGTGAGGTCTCAGCACGATTGCACTAGAAAATTGCGCTAACACTTGTTTCTCCGCTTCCCACTTCGTCGTGATGTACTGATTCACTGTCGATCCAGCCCAAGCGGCGTCTTCCTTTAGCTGTCTCTGATCATGGAAATGAAACGCGACGCTGGTGCTGGAAATATGAACCAAGCGCTTCACTCCCGCTTTCTGGCAAACATCTAACAAATTTTGGGTGGCGACGACATTGGCTTGATGGAAATCGCCGAATGGTCCCCATGTCTTTGCCAGCGCTGCAGAATGGACGACCGCATCGTGATCGTTAACCAGCTTCAGTAGAGTGTCTTTATCATGGACGAGATCCAGCGAATGAAACGGAATGCCTTCTGCGGTCAGTTGCGCGCCTTTTCCCCGATCACGCCCCAGTGCAGTGACTGACCAGCCTTCCTCGTGCAGCCGCCGGGCCACTCTCCCGCCGAGAAATCCAGTAGCGCCGGTGACGATGACAGATCGGTTCATGCATTTAATAAATAAGTCGTACCCCGCCTAGGGAAAATCCAGCGCCGGTGCCCAGAAGCAGTACGGAGTCACCACGGATGAGCTTCCCCATCGTGATCGCTGAGTGCAGTGCCATCGGAATGGATGCGGCGATTGTATTCCCATGAGTCGCCACGATGCGGATGAGTTTTTCTTCCGGGATGCAGAGCCGCCGCGCCATGTGCTCTAGGCCGGGAAGGCTGGCTTGATGGGGAACCACCCAGTCGATATCGTCCCAGTGTATTACGTCACGGCCGAGAAGATGGGTGAGAAATTTTCCTAACCGTTTTGCCGTGAATCGGAATACAGCCGGGCCGTCCATGTGAAATAAATAGTCGGAAGTATTCACCTCGCTGACGTGCAAAGATCCCGGCATAGCACTGCCGCCACCGCGAATCTCCGTGTAGCCAGCACCCTCTGGCCATGTTTCAAAACGACTCGTGAGCAATCGAGATGTGCTATCTGAAGTGCCTGCGGAAACAATCACCGCCGCCGCCCCATCGCCCATCAAGGCGGCAGCTTCAGGCTCGGCCCAATTTAATCCACGAGACGCGATTTCCGTAGAGACAATCATGACTCGCGTGGCCCGCTCCGTTACGACCCAGGCGGATGCCATGTCCAGCCCGATTAAGAAGCTAAGGCAAGTTAAATTCGTGTCAAAGCAAGCCACGCCTTCCCAATTCAGTTCACGCGCAATCAAGGCTGCGGTGCATGGAATGATCTGTTGCGGAGTTCCGCTCGCGCAGATCAGCAGATCTATATCTGATAGGTTGAGATTTGCATTTCGCAATGCTTCGAGCGCGGCCTTGGCACCCATCTCTGCCGCGGATTCATGCGTGACGAATCTTCTTTCCGCGACACCTGTGGCTTTCAAGGTCCAGCCTTCGGGCTGTCCTGTGCGGGCATCAATCTCCGCCGCACTCACTCGCCGTGGTGGCAGGAAAATACCCGATCCATCGATGCGAAAGCGTTCGTGAGAATTCATGTTGACGGTCAGCTCGAGCTTTCTTCTTTCAAAGCACTAGCCATTTTTCCTCGGGCGGAATCCCAGTGCAAATCGCAAGATCACGATCGGCAATGCACACATAATCACTGCTGCGACGGCTGTTTTTATCCCCGGATAAACACGAGCAGCATGAGAATCTAGCGCCGCCAGTGATTCGAAAACGACCTGCTCCTTCGGAACATACATGAATTCTTTAGCAGGCATTCCTTGAGAGTTTGCATCTCGCCGCGCCACTTCGCCAAACTCTGTTTTCACCGGGCCAGGGCAAACCGCAAGCACTGGAATCTGATGTTCTCTCAGCTCAATCCGCAGCGCCTCTGAAAAACTGGTGACATACGCCTTCGTCGCCGCATACACGGCGAAATCAGGAATGGGAATCAAGCTCGCGAGCGAACTCACATTGATAATCGCCCCGCCACCACGGTGGATCATGTGGGGAAGTAGGGCGTGGGTGAGATGAGTCAGCGCCTCAATATTGACATGCAGCATGGATTCTAATTTCCCCCAATCTGAATTCGCGAATTCTCCGTAGTCTCCCAATCCAGCGTTATTGATTAGTAAATCGGGTAAAAAACCGCTCTTCGTCAACGTTTCCAGCACTTGGCTGCGCTCAGGTGACTTGCTTAAATCCACCGCATAAACGGCCACGGCCACATGTGGAAACTCATCACGGATGCGATCCGCCAGTTGCTGCAACCGTGCCTCGCGCCTCGCGACCAAGACCAGCTTGCTCACTCTTGGCGCGATTTGCAGAGCGAACTCTTCTCCCAGTCCAGACGAGGCTCCGGTGACCAATGCACATGAAAAGGTGGATAATTCAGACATGTCATTTTTTACATCACCAAGTTGAGCAGTGCCACCCTAGATTCAGCAAAGAGAAGAGAGCCGCAACATCGGTTGCCGGAGTCGCCATATCCGTAAGCGCAAGAAGTGATACTCTATCTCCTTGGCCGCTACGATATTTCCGATCGATGCGACAAGAGCTTTTCCGTCAGGGGCGCATAATTTCTCGCGATTTCAGCGATTCAGCCTTACCACTTGGCCCATGAGTGATTCCATTGCCGCGTTGACGGCGCAAATTCAAGACTTTGTCGATGCCCGCGAGTGGCGGAAATACCATAATGCCAAAGACCTCGCCGTGGCGATTTCCGCAGAAGCGGGCGAGCTGATGCAGCACTTTGTGTGGCAGCAGGAAGAGCAAATCGAAGCTCGGTTGCAAAAAAATCGTGATGAAATCGCTTCGGAAATCGCGGATGTCGGGATCTTGCTTTTTGAATTCGCCGATAATCTCGGCTTCAAACTCGGCGATGTCATGGCCGCGAAAATCGCGCGGAATGAGGAACGCTATCCGGTGGAAAAATCTCGGGGTAACAATCTAAAATACTCCGAACTATGAGCGAGGACACGCCACGTCCGCCTCGCCGCAAACGCTACAGCGGGAAAAATCCCCGGAGTTTCGAAGATAAATACAAGGAGCGAGACCCCGTGCGTTACGCAGAAACCGTGGCGAAAGTGATCGCTTCTGGTAAGACGCCTGCGGGCACCCACATCCCGATTTTAGTCGATGAATGCCTTGAGGCATTACAGCTCCAGCCCGGCATGATCGGCGTGGATGCCACGCTCGGCTACGGTGGCCACGCGATGCATCTTTTAGAAAAAATTTCCCCTAGCGGTAAACTCATCGGACTCGATGTAGACCCGTTAGAATTTCCTAAAGTGGTCGCCCGATTGCGAGGTGCGGGCCATGGCGAAGAATCCTTCATCGCAGTCCGCTCGAACTATGCAGGCATCGCGAAGGCTCTGGCGGGATGCGGATTATCCCAAGTGGATTTCATTTTCGCGGATCTCGGTTGCTCTTCCATGCAGTTGGATGATCCATCGCGTGGCTTTAGTTTTAAAGTCGCCGGGCCGTTAGACATGCGGATGAATCCAGATCGTGGACTATCGGCGGCAGATTGGCTCGCCAAGATCACTGCCGAAAAATTAGAAATCGCCCTGCATGGCCACTCGGATGAACCACGTGCGGAATCCATCGCACACGCGATCGCGGGTAAAAATTTCTCGAATACGTTGGAACTGACCAAGGCGATTCGCGAGTCGATTCGGGAGAACGATGAAGATGAGCGGGAGCTGACTGTTCGTCGAGTTTTCCAAGCGATTCGCATCGCAGTGAATGAAGAGTTTACCGCGCTGGATGCCTTTTTAAGAGCGTTGCCCAATTGCCTCAAGTCGGGTGGCCGTGCGGCCATTCTTACTTTTCACTCGGGAGAAGATCGGCGGGTGAAACAGCACATGAAAGCTGGCATCCACGATGGCCTATTTTCAGAAATGAGCGATGGGCCGATCACTGCTGGGCCAGAGGAACGAAGGACGAATCCACGCAGCAGTGCGGCGAAACTGCGCTGGATCAGACGTGCTTAAAAAGGGCTAAACGAAATCATCTGGTCGCGGCAGTATCGCGGATGCGGTTTTGAGAAAGTCAGACAATGGATCAAGGAATCCGCGAGACCGAGGCGAGGAGCGACTCGTCCCAATCTTTCCAAACGGGGTCGAGGTTCTGGCCTCGAAGCATGTTGGCGACCTCGGCGGGACTGCGTGTATCGTGGATTTGAAATTGCTCGGTGGCCTTCTCGCAGCCCGATTTTTCCTGAAGCTCGACGCGGCGGCCTTTCACCGTGAGGTGTAAATCATCACTGCCCGCGCCGGTGTAGCCGCCTGGCTCGGTGCGTGCCCCGGCTGACATGTGGGTGACGCCCAGCGTGGCGATGGCGTCGCGCAGTGCCGCCGGCTCACGAGTGGAAACGACAATACCAACTTGCGGAAATAGCAGGCGGAAGACCGTGATGAGGCGGACAAAGGCCTTGTCTGGTAGATAGAGATTTGCGTCCGGCTCATATTCGTAATTTCCGGCATACGGACGCATCCTTGGAAATGCGATGGTGAATTGCGCCTTCCAGCAATTCCGGTAGAGATATTCCAGATGAGCGCAGAGAGCGAGCGCCTCGAATTTCCAATCCGCTAGCCCGAACAACGCACCGATCCCGATGCGCCGGAAGCCTCCCGCGTAGGCGCGTTCCGGGCAATCCAGCCGCCAGTCGAAGTTCTTTTTCGGCCCAGCGGTATGAAGCTGCTGATAAGTCTCGCGGTGATAAGTTTCCTGATAGACGACGAGACCTTCCGCCCCGTGGC
>JANORE010000362.1:0-2496 GCA_031415155.1 Akkermansiaceae bacterium
GGGCACGCCGCCGCGGTCCACTTCAGCCTTGAAGGCCGAGGTGACGCGCGCAAGGCGATCGCTGGAGAATCCAGCAGCTTCAGGCGCAGCCGCCTCAATCCGAGTAGTTTGGCCAGGCGCATTGCCACCGCCGGGTGCGGCGCAGGCGGTGATTAAAGCCACCAAGATCGGGGCAATTAGCAGGCGTTTTGTCATGAAGTCTCCTGTGTGTTTTTCGTCGAGTGTCGTCGTTGCAAGCAGGCAGGCGCACTAAAAGCGGCGACGGCCAATCCTGCATCATGCCGTGTGGGGTGTCAAGTTGCCCCACCGCTCGAAAACAAGGTGAAGCGCTTTGGTTGCATTGCTTGACTTTAGCCCCACAAAGCGATGCAAGCGACAAACCTGATGTTCAAAGCGAACGCTTTTATTTGGGCATCGCAAGCCAAGGGATGCTACTTAGCCAGTGGGCTGGCAAGTCGCACTGCATCACCACGTCTACACGAAACGGCAAATCGCTCTGGCTGAATGCATCGCGCAGTGTGAACATGGCATCCGGGCGCAGCGGCTCACCGCGCAGGGCGATATCCAGATCAGCATGGGGCTTGAGGGGGTTTTGATCGGAACTGCGCCGAACGCGGGAGCCGAAAACAAACGCTTCATGCGCAGGTGCCGCAGCGCGAAGCACACATTGCACGGTCATTATTTCAGCCGGTTTCAAAGCCAAGTGCAACTCGGTCACGAGTACTGCGTTCATTTTTCGGCAGGCTTTTCCGACATGTGGGCTGACTTGCCAGCCAACAGCTTCAGGTGATCAAGCAGCAACTGAGCGTGAACTAAAAAACCGGGGATGCCGCTGAAAACCTGGGCCGCTTTGTCAGGGTCGTAAGCGTGCGAGGTCGTATTGCGCAGCTCTCGAAAACCAAACCACGCAACGGCATCAGCGATCAAGCCGCGCTCCACAGCCACGCGCAGCATGTCTTTGTAGCCCAGCGCGTCGATCTCACCAGGGCTGTCCGCCATTTCTTCCAGTAGCCGGCGCAGTGATTTCACGCAAAGCTCGTAGGTGTACTCAAAGCGCTGAATACAGCCGTCGCGCGCCAACAAGTCATCGCCGCGAACTGCAGTTTCTTGCAGGGCACTGTCCAGTGTTGCAACGGCCTTGCTGAGTGGTGTGAAGTCGAGCATCAGGGCATTTTGCCATTGCCAGTGGGGCTTGTGCGCATGGGATTGCCTGTCTCATCCACGCCGTGAACGGAAAAGACGCGCTTGGCGAGATCAATTCCAACAGTTACGATTGCCATGATTTCCCTTCCAGGTGAGTTGATGACAACACCAGTTGCAGCGCAGACTAACTTGTACTCAAGTTACGTCGGAGCTAGAAGTTTGACCTCTCCATCGTGGCACTTTGTTGCCGTACACCGCAACCCTCGCCGGGCGCAGCTCAGTTGGGACGGGGAAGTCCCTTTCATTCGTTAAGCATCGAAATTCGACATTGTGGCAACTCGGAAACAAAGGGCAAACAAGGAGGTCGTTGACCTCCGGGGTCGCCCCACTCAAGACTGGCTAGACCTGGTCTTTACACAGGAGCACGAACGGTTGGTTGCCTTCGAACACTACAGGTTTCCAACCGACAGGCATGCGGCGGAGATTTTGGCTTCTGCCGGCTCCTGGCCCGAGATCGAAGCAAAACGACTGCTTCGTGGCTTGCTGATTCCAAGTGGCTCGCTGGGCCATGACAGCCGCCTGCTTGAGGACTACACCTCAATGCCAAACGAACAATTCGGCAAACAACTCGATAACGTTGAGTTTGTCAGGCGCCTTTTCCATCTTGATGGACCGTGGGAGGGCCTCACTTGGATCCTCGACTTACTTCCGTCTCGCCCGGCAATGGCGATTCAAGTCATTCAGGCCTACTATGCGGCTCACTGTCAACATCTCCCAGACGGACGTGCAGATGGTCTCTTTGATGCAATGTCGGTGATTCGGAGGCGATACTTCCATGCGGAGAACGCCCGAGAGTCTTTGGCTGCCCTCTCACCGGCTGAGTTTGAGTTTCTGGTGGCGGCGCTCTATAAGCGGATGGACTATAGCGTACGACTCACGCGTACTAGTAGGGACGGCGGAATCGACATCTTCGCTAACAACACCTCGAGCGGAAGCCGCGCAACGATCTTCATTCAGTGCAAGCATTACTCCAAGAACGTTCGAGTTCAGCCACTTCGCGAACTTGCAGGGCTAGTTCTCACTCATCACGCGAACAAGGGCGTGCTGGTTTCAAGTTCCGACTTCACTTCAACCACCAAGAAGGAGGCGGAGGCCACAGCGACCATCGAACTAGTTGGATTCAGGCAGCTCAATCTTCTCCTCAATCAGCATCTCGGTGCTGACTGGCCAAGTACTATGAGCTACGAGATTCGAGGCATGCAATACGAGTACGACAAGCAGTTCAAGACTGCACGGATAGATGCATAACGCCTCGCGCAAGCGAACCGCCAACGTCAGGCACCACCAAGGCAA
>JANORE010000363.1:0-2741 GCA_031415155.1 Akkermansiaceae bacterium
GTCTACATGCGGAAATGTGGCGAATGCCATACCCATCTTCTCCCAGACGAGATCACCACGGCAGACTGGCACGTCATCGTCCCAGGCATGGCGTGGAATGCTGGGATCGAGCCAGTTCAGGAAAAGGCATTGCTGAAATACCTCATCGCTGCCAAAACTCCGCAATAGAATCATCCTCTTCTTACGAAGCCATGAGGAAGTCCAGGATCTGATTCAAGGTCTTCATTTGGAAAGTAGGGTTAAACCCCATAGTGATCAATCGCCCAAGAGTTACCGTGATGGCGCGGTGCAGAAACAGTTTCTCCCCATAACATAACCGATCAGTCGTGAAATCCGACCGGGCTGTGACAGGCGAGGTGAGTTCTTATTCATCGCGTCTTTCACAGCCCACCTAGCGGTAGCAGCTAGGCTGAACAATCCATCCACTTTCTCGATTCACCACCACAAACCAGCAAGACCAATGAAAACCAAGACAGAGCAAGATTCCAAGACGCTTACCGTTTTATTTCTGAGGGAACTCGCAGATATGTATGATGCTGAGACTCGGATCGCTAAAGCCCTACCTAGGATGGCGAAGGCCGCAGTGTCCGAGGATCTCAAGCAAGCGGTGCTAGCGCACTTGCAGGAAACCAAAGAACACTCCACAAAAATCAAGGAAATCTACAGCCTCTTCGATAAGAAGGTGAAGGGAAAAACCTGTAAAGCCACGGTTGGTCTGCTTGAGGAAGCAGACGAGATCGCTGAGGAGTTTAAAGGATCGCCATCGATTGATGCCGCATTGATCGCAGCGCTGCAAAAAGTCGAACATTACGAAATTGCTTCTTACGGCTGCCTTCATGCTTGGGCACTCCTTCTAGGAAACAACGATGCTGCGGACATTATCGGTACGATTCTCGATGAGGAATCGGCAGCTAACGACAAACTTAATGAGCTGGCGGAATTCCAATGTAACATCACCGCCTTGGGGGAAACCGGAGATGAAGACTCTCCAGAAATCATCCATAGAAACGCCACCCCTTCTAAGAAGTGAGTGTCTCTGTGAGCGGCTCAGCCAATCACAAATCACGCCCATCCGCCACTCAGTCGGGGGCGTGGTGACTCTGTTAGGTAAATCGCCAGCTCTGATGATCTTTCAACAAGGAGAAGAGTATGGCATCAGTCAATATGAGGATGCTCTGGAAGATGAGTAACTTAGAGGAACCGTTAAGAATCTGATTCGAAATACTTTGCTGCCAGCTCAAAGAGAGCATCTTGTCGAGCTGGAACGGTGCCAAATGAATGTGGCCTAATCTGATAGATTAACGATTTACCTATCATTTTATGTAGTCTGGGGTTTCTGCAGTCATGGCACTGTGAGTTCCCGAATCCAGAAATCAATCGATCCCTTTTAATGCCGCACTCCGTGGCACTGAAACAAAAAAATAAATATACAAATAACATGAAATACATGATATCACGCAGATCAATCACGCTGACTTTCGCCCTTGCGACACTGGCGGCGGCCACTGGCTTCGTTGGAGCTGCCAGCCCAGAGGATAAAGCTAAAGTCGGCGATATCGTCGCCGTCGCTCAAGCATCTGGGAAGTTCACAACACTATGTGCAGCACTGAAGGCTGCTGGATTGGTGGAAACTCTCCAGGGCAAAGGACCTTTCACGGTTTTCGCCCCCACGGATGCCGCCTTCGCCAAGTTGCCTAGAGGCACGCTTGACGACCTGCTCAAGCCGGAAAACAAGAAGAAGCTAGCTGGCATCCTCACTTATCACGTTTTACCCACCAAAGTTATGGCGGCGGACGTGAAGACGATGAAGGCTAAAACCGTCAATAGCCAGAGCCTGAGCTTGGTGGCTGAAGAAGGCAAAGTCACCGTGGATAAAGCCAAGGTTACTATGGCCGACGTGGCTGCTAGTAATGGTGTGATCCACGCCATCGATACGGTGCTTATGCCTAAATAGCACTTCGCTGATACGGGTGGAGGGTATCCAGCCCTTTGCCCGTACTCAGTCCGCGTACGGCGAAAGCATCACACAAAAATTTATTACGAAATTCCTATGAGCGATCACCCATTTGAAAAACTCTACAGCCTACTCTCGGACTTTAGTACTGTCATGCTCATCACCATGGACGGCATGACCGGCTGCTACGCTCGGCCCATGGCTGTGGCGCACGTAGACAAAAACGCCAACCTCTGGCTCTTCACTTCCCGTGACTCGGAAAAAGTGCGTGAGATCCAAGCGGATTCACGTGTACAGATCCACGCCCAAGATGGTTGGACAAATTGTGTGGTCCTCGCAGGCCACGCGACGGTGGTGGAGGATCGCGCAATGATCCGTGAAATCTGGAAACCGTCCTTCAAAGTTTGGTTCCCGGACGGCGCAGAGGATCCCAACATTGTCTTGCTCCACATCAAAGGCGAGCAAGCCGAATACTGGGATAATACCGGAGCCAATCAATTTCGTTACATATACGAATCGCTTAAAGCATTGGCGACCGGAGCCACTCCCAAAATCAAAGAGGGTGAACAGCACGGCAAGGTGACGTTGCCAAAGTGAGTTCCTCCATCAATAATAGAAATTTCCTAATGAGCACCGAAATACCAAAAATCCGCATTGGTCAAGGTTCTACCAAGTTGCTGCGCCCCGAGTATGAGCGGCGCTACCAGCTGCAGTTTGCGGACCCTGCTTTTGACGCGGCGCAGCCAGAAGTTGAGCGTCTAACGGCCATCGCGTGGGAGACATACAA
>JANORE010000364.1:0-10354 GCA_031415155.1 Akkermansiaceae bacterium
CCATTGACTTCTAGATGGGTCCCAGGAGTGCAGACGTTACCCGTAGATCGTTTCCCTTTACCTTCATCTGCTAGAAATTGGAATTCGAGACTGCATGGAAATGATTGTTTCAGTTCCATACTTTGCGGGGATTGCGAATGAATCATTACGCCGCTGTTGAGATTCACGTAGCCCGGAGCATCAGCCATCATCTTTCCGGTGAACCGATACTCTAACCGAAGGATATAATGCGAGTAGGCGATGTTGGTATAGAGGTGGCCGAATTGGGCATTAAATTTTTCATAACCATCGTATGAAACTTTGAGAATCCCATCTTCTACCATGAAGGTATTAGCGAAGTTTTCGCCCAGCGCGTGACCTGAAATCTTCGGTGTCCAGCCGTCGAGATTTTTGCCGTTGAATAGCTTAATCCGTGGCGGCTCTACGGCGTTTGCCCACGGGGATGAAAACAAGATGACCGAGCCGATGATTCTTAAAAGTGAGTTTTTTGAAGTCATTGGAAATAGATAGGTTTTCTGGTGAAATACCGCAAGCAGGGATGTGCATCGTGAAGAAGCGAATGCCTCCGCCATCTTTATTCCTTGGAGCGGCTATCGATGAGAATGGTTACCGGGCCGTCGTTGATGAGAGAGACTTTCATATCCGCTCCGAAAATGCCTTGCCCGATCGGCTTGCCCATTTCTTGTTCCATCGCCGCACAGAAATGTTCGTAAAGTGGCTTGGAAACCGCAGGTGCTGCGGAGCGCAAGAACGACGGACGATTCCCTTTTTGGGTGGAAGCATGTAGCGTGAATTGACTGACGACGATGACTTCTCCCATCGAATCCACGACAGACTGATACATTTTCCCATCCGTATCGGAAAAGATTCTCATCTTGGAAATTTTCCCGCTCAACCAAGCGACATCCGCCATTTCATCGGCATCTTCCACACCGAGCAAAATCATGAGTCCGGGACCGATTTTTGAAATCTGCTCGCCATCGACCGTGACCGATGCTTCTAACACTCGCTGGATGACGGCGCGCATGGATCGGGAAAATATGGATCAGCCGCCCGTGCGAGGTGGACGTGGCTTCTTTTTAGATTCTGGAGTGACGTTACGCATGTTTGCCGCCGCTCCTTGTTTTTGGCGTTTTTGCGCCTCGGCTTGCTGTTCGACCATCCGCTGCATGAATGATTTTTTGCTGCTGACGGGGCGGGCTTTGAGCTCAGGTTCGGGGACTTTACTCATCAACCATGTCTGGCCGATCGAGAAAATATTCTGAGTCGTCCAATAGAGAGCGAGAGCGGAAGCGAAGTTGTAGCAAAAGAAGAAGAACATGAACGGCATGAACATGATGATCTTTTGCTGCATCGGATCACCCGTTTTCGGGGTCATCCGGATTTGTAGGAAGCTGGAAATCGCCATGACGACGGGCAAGATATTGATCGGGATGTTAAAGCCGAGAAGTGCCAGATGTCTGAGTGTGTCCGGTTGCGAGAGATCGTTCACCCAGAGGAAGGGCTGGCCGCGGAGTTCGACGGCATATTGAAGCATCGTATAGAATCCGAAGAAGATAGGGATTTGAATCAACATCGGTAAGCAGCCTCCAAGTGGGTTGATCCCGTATTTTTTATAAAGTCCCATCGTCTCGACTTGCGCCTTCTGAGGGTCATCAGGATATTTCTCCTTAATTTTCGCCATCTCTGGCTGGAGCTTGGCCATCCGCTTCATCGTATGAGTGGACTTGGCGTGAAGTGGCCAGATCAAGATGCGGACGGTGACGGTTAGAAGAATGATCGCGAGTCCCCACGACCAGTTTTTGGCGATGCCATCGAGCCAGCCGTGATAGAGATTGAGAAACCAATTCAAAGGACGAGAGACAAACCAGAACCAGCCGTATTGCATGACATCGCTCCAGCCATCGCCCCAAGCATTGTCCATTTTGCGAAGTAGCGTGTTGTGCTTGGGTCCGATGAAAATGAGATAATTGAGAGTTTTTCGTTCGCCTGGGTTGAGCGTGGCAGTCGGGAGTTGCAGGCCAGCGCGAACGGATGTCACAGGCTTGGCGTCGGTTGAAAGCTGGACATCGCTTTTTTGAGCCCAGACCGTAGAGGCAAGAACTTCTTTCGGCTGTATCGTAGTGGCGAAAAATTGATTCGTAACCCCAGCAAGTTCTATCAGTTTTGTGCTTTCCGTTTTTAAAGCAGGCTTAGCACTTTGGAACCACCAATCTTTGAAGCCGCTATCTTTAAAATGGATACCGCCATTTTCACGCCAAAAGACTCCTGTTTGTTGATTCACTTCCGCTTGATAGAGGGGAGATGCTTCGCCGAGAAAAATACTCCATTGGTTCAGGTTGAGCACGGTAGCGGCAGCATTCTCTAACTTCAATTCGAAGTCTAACAAGTAGTCAGCACCAGGCTTGCTGGCATCGACGAGCGTGAAAGTTTTCTTGGCGATCAAGCCAGAAGAAAGCTTGGCGATGAAGACAGCTTTTTTGTCAGCGATGGATTCGTCTGCATTATAGGCATACGGAATATTTTCAAGATTCTCCCCCGTGCCTGCGAGACCACCGATCGGACCTGCGCCGAAGTGGTTGATCTGCACGAGAGCGTCCTTACTGCCGACTTGAAATTGCTTTTTAAGCTCCGCGTGTTTGATGCCACCGCCGATGTTGGTGAGGGTGAAAATGACCTCCTTACTCTGAAGGATGATGGTCTCTTCCTTGGCGGATGGCGCGGGTGGCTCGACACTTGCTTCAGCAGGCTTCTCCTCCGTGATCTGGACTGGCGGAGCTAGGCTTTTCTGAAGAGCTTCTTCCTTGGCTTTGTTCTCGGCGTCGCGGCTAGCTTTCTGGCCGGTGTAATAAATATTGGTGGCGAGGAGTGCGCCGCAAAGGGCAAGAACTACCCAAGTTTTTCGATCGTACATAGAGGCTTGTTAGAGAAAGAATCAGTGATGCGTTTTGCCGTGGCAGGAGCAGGAATCGCTTTTGATTTCCTGATCGCTGTGCGGTGGAACGGGGTCATAGCCGGAGCCGCCCCATGGATGACAGCGGAAAATCCGACAAATTCCATACCACGAGCCAAGAAATGGGCCGTGAGCTTCCACCGCGCCGAGAAAATAGTGTGAACAAGTGGGAGCGTAACGGCAGCCTGAGGCCGGACCTGCGACGCATTTCAACATCGGATTAAGAACCCGTTGGTAAAATCGGATCAACAAACGAATCACAAAAGTGAGAAATCGCGAGATCACGATTTGGGTTCGGGGCGGGGGAGCAGACCGAGTCTCCGGGCTTGTTTCACCCAGTCTGCCTCAAGCTCGGCGAAGGTGGCAGTAGCCGCACCTTGTCGTGCGATGGTGACGAGGTATCGGCGGATTTCTGGAAATTCTGGCGCGTAAGTCTGCACAAGTGAGCGGAATCTACGCCGCAAAAGCACGCGGTCATGCGCTTTTTTCGTGCTGCGCTTGGTCGTAATAAATCCGGTGCGAATCGTCGGCAACTCGAGATTAGGAAGTGTGCTCAGAATCACAAACCGACCTGCCTTTGACTGGCCGGATTTTTTTACGCGCTCGAAAACAGTGCGTTGACTGATGCTGCATGTCCGCGGGAGTCTCATAGCGGGGCTGCGGTGGCCTCCCGTGGCGGATTGCTAGGAGGAAATCCTCAGACGCCGTGCTGAGTCGTGTGGCGGCTGTATTGGATTTCGACGCCCTTAGGAACAAGACGCTTGCGTCCTTTTTGACGACGGCGGCGGATGATGTCGCGGCCGGACTTCGTGGCCATACGAGCTCGGAAGCCGAATTGATTTTTTCGTGTGCGCTTGGATGGCTGATAAGTACGTTTGCTCATGGCTTGGGCCTGAAAGTAGAGATTCTAATCCGTCCGGTTTTCGGCTCGGGGGGCGCACCATAAGTTCCCGATAGGGGTTGTCAACCCACCAATGGCAGGAAAATACAAATTTTTCCAAGATTGTCATTTCCATCCAGCCAGACGATACCTCGCTGAGACGATATTGTTTAAAAATGATCCCGACACCGAGTCAGATTTTCACCAGTTTTGAGAAAGGAGAAATCGAACGCGATGAGATGCACGCCTTGCTGGCCTTGCATGCTCGTGAGTTGATTCAGGAAATGGAAGAGGATTACCAGAATCCAGCGGTCGCCTTGCTGGAGAGTGTTCTTGCGCGGCGGGCGATGGGGAAATTGGTCCGCTTGCACGGTGCGAGATTACTGCGTGAGGTGCTTACCGCCTTGGCGGACGTCCCCGGTTTCCCTCCGGCGAGGTATTTGTGGAATGCTGGCCACCCAGATGTGCCGCTGCACTGTTTCCTGAGAATCCGTCGTGAGCCAGTTTTTCGAATTTTAAGTATCGAGACCAAAGCAGGCTGCATCCAAGTACGGACCGAGCATGGTGAGGCAGCGAAAGGGAAGGGGACTCACCAGACTTTTTTCCTCAATCGAGATGAATCTTGGAAACTGAAAGTGAGCGCGTCTTGAAATCTTGGGTCTCACATTCGATGAAATGTGTAATCCTCGCTTCTTTCCCGAACTCAAGTGTCATCCAACATGCCCTTCAACCCGCCGAAGAAATTTTCTAGCTCATCGGTGCTGGGTTCTGCGCCGAGAATCTCATCGTAGGTCGTATGATTGAGAAATTCATCATCCAGCTCGCCGATGAATGAGCTGGGCTGGCAGCCGGTTTCCTGACCCCACTTGATGCGAGTGGCGCAATAAGTCATTGTGAGCTGGTCCTTGGCCCGAGTGATGCCGACGTAGAGGAGGCGGCGTTCTTCGTCCTTCGTGCCCTCGGCGATGCTGCGGGTGTGGGGGAGAAATCCTTCTTCAAGCCCGATGAGGAAAACGATGGGAAATTCGAGACCTTTCGAGGCGTGCAGTGTGATGAGCGTGGCTCCGCTTTTTTTCTCTAAATCATCGTCTTCACGCTCGGAGGCGAGGGCACTGTGATCGAGGAATGACTGGATATTTTTTCCCTTCGCCGCGTGATTTCGGAGGCTGTCGATGACGCTGAAAATCCCTTCGCCGCGCTGCTGCCGCTCGCTGTCGGTTTTACAAGCCCGCTCGATCCATGGCTGATATTCGATTTCCTTGATCAAGGCACCGAGGACGTCCGCTGGGTTTTCGCGGGCGATGTCGATGCGGTTTTTCGCCCCGGCGATAGTGGCGACGAATTCCTGCACGGCCTTGGCGGATTTGGGGCCGAGTTGATCGGTAAAATCGGGATCGCAAAGCGCGTGCCAGACGGATTGGTGATGCTCGCGGCTCCAGTCGGTGGCGAGAATGGCGGTCGATTGGCCGATGCCACGGTTCGGCGCGTTTAAAATCCTTAGCAGCGGCACATCGGTATCCGGCGCGGCGAGGAGCTGCGCGTAGGCCAGGACATCGCGCACTTCCCGGCGGTCGTAAAAACTCTGTGCGCCGACCATCCGGTAGGGGATTTTCCGCTCGCGGAAGGCGAGTTCCAGCTTGCGGCTCTGGCCATTGGTGCGGAATAAAATCGCAAAATCCTCCCAATTTCGGCCAATCGCGCCTTTTTCCGCGAGGATTTCCTCCGCGATGAATTCCGCTTCTGCGTCGTCACCGGGCATGGCGACGATGCGGACCGGATCGCCGCCTTCACGGGTGGAGCGGAGGATTTTTTCCCGGCGACCGCGGTTGTGCTTGATGAGGCTGTTGGCCGTGTGAAGGACGGCATGGGTGGAGCGGTAATTTTCTTCCAGCCGAATGACCTTCGGATCGGGGAAAAATTTCTCGAATTGTAAAATGTTCGCCACTTCCGCACCGCGCCAGCCGTAGATCGACTGATCATCATCGCCGACGACACAGACGTGATAGGGCGCACCCACCAGCTGCTGGAGGAGCTGCATCTGGAGCGAGTTCGTGTCTTGGAATTCATCCACGGTGACGCGGGTGAATCGCTGGCGGAAGGTTTCCCGGACGTCGGCATGTTCGCGGAGAATTCGCTCTGCGAGGAGCAGGAGATCGTCGAAATCCACGGCATTCTGTGCGCGGAGTTCGTTTTGGTAGGCCACGGCCAGCATGGCGAAGTAGTCGTCCTCCAGATCTGCGGGATCGATCCCTTTATTTTTTGCCTTGGAAATCGCGCTGAGAACTTCGTCCGGCTTGACCTTTTCGGCGGAGCCGCCCTTGCGGACGAGGAGCTGCTTCATCAGGCCGACTTGGTCGGAGTGCGAGCAGATGGAGAAATTTTGCTTGTAGCCGAGCTTGTCGATCCCGCCGCGTAAGATCCTGACGCAAAGCGAGTGGAAGGTGCAAACGGTCATCGCCTCGGCGGCTTTCTTCGAAACCATGCCGCTGATCCGCTCGCGCATTTCGCTTGCGGCTTTGTTGGTGAAGGTCACGGCGAGGATCTCGGATGGCTGGATTTTTTTCTCCAACATATGAGCGATCCGGCAAGTGACGGTCCGAGTTTTCCCCGTGCCAGCGCCGGCGAGCAGTAATAATGGGCCATCCAGCGTGCCAACTGCTTGGCGCTGGGCTTGGTTCAGGGAGTCAAAGGAAAACGAGGAAGCCATCGGCACGCAGATGGAAGCGGGAGGCTGAAGACATGGCGAGTGCGGACTGAAAAAATACCAAGCTCGGGTATTTGCCGGATATGAAATCACCCGAGTTTAGCAACTCATGCGCCGCAGCAGCATCCCGGGAAGAAAAATAGAACCGCAGACCCAGATGAACGTCGATTTTTAAAAACTTAACCTCCCCGTGAACTTCCCCCTGTGGATTGAGTGACATTCATTTCACCGATAAGTTCTTTACCGACCCGATCTTCATCCACTAAGGATGCCACTGCTGTGGCCAAATTCAACTGGAGCATCACTGCATTTCATCCATTCCCGTCATGAGACTCTCCCTTTCACTCCTATGAAAATTCTATCTCGGTTGCGTAGCTGCGCCCTCAAAAGTGGCTGGAATCTTAAAAGTGGCTGGAGCGTCTCGCTCCAGTCCGTGCTGGGAGCATCCTGCTCCTTGCTATTATTCTTCGGTTCCACCGCCTTCGCGCAGACCGTTGCCAAGCCCAGCTTTCTCCCCATCACGGGCACGTCATTGACGAAATTCTCCGTCGTGGTCACTTGTCCCACCGCTGGCGCGACGATCCGCTACACCGTCACGGGCGCAGAACCTACGATCTACGATCCCTCAGTCACTTCCGGTGGCACCGTGCAAGTCACCCAGAATATGACGCTTAAGGCCAAGGCATTCAACGGTGCGGACAGCAGCACCACGGCTTCTACCATCTTCGATCTCACCGGCGATGTCTCCGCCGGGTCGCGATTTCTCCTCGCACTTGCCACGAATGGGCGGCTTTACGGATGGGGAAATCAAGACTTCGGCCGTCTTTCTAACAATTCCACGGCCAACAGTAATATTTTAGCTCCTGCGTGGTCCAAGTATTCATCCACCGCTAATATTGATAACGCCACCCGCATCGCTGCCGGTGAAAAGCACTCCGTCATGCTCGACACCACGGGAAATGTCTGGGCCTTCGGAAATAACCTCCTCGGCGAGTCCGGCCGCTCCACTCCCAGCGAGCTACTGTATGCCGACCGTGTTTTAAAAAGTGCCACCACGACCGATTATCTAACAAGTTCTACCAAGGTCGCCGCTGGCCAAGATTTCTCCGCCGCGCTGGAGACAGGCGGCACCGTCATGACCTGGGGAAATCAAGCGACAGGCCGCCTTGCCAATGGCGCCACCGCCGCAGGTAGCAGGAAATTCGCAGGCCGTGCCAAGACGAATGCAACCACAGATCTAGCAGGCATTCGCGACATCGCCCTTGGCAAAGACTTCGCCATCGCTCGCGAGGCGAATGCCCTCGAAACCACCAGCGCACTGGGCCGCCTTTGGGGTTGGGGAAATAACGCCGCAGGAAATCTCTCACTTGGGAACACCACCACCCAATCCTTCGCCACCAAGGCCAAGCTCAATGCCACTACGGATCTGACCGACGTCTGGGATGCCGATGCTGGGGACTCACACGCCGCCGCCGTTCGTTGGAAAACAGGCGACACGAATTTGCAAGGCTCGGTCTGGACGTTTGGCAACCGCGTCAACGGTCGCCTCGGTGACAATGGCGTTATCACCGGCAATGCCAGCTTCCCCGTCCAGGTGCAGAAACTCGTCGGTGCCGTTTACAGCCCACTCACTGACATCACCCAGATTTCTTGTGGTCCCACTCACACCCTCGCCCTCGACAACGCAGGAAATGTCTGGGCCTGGGGTGGCAACACCACTGGCGCTCTTGGCGACAACACCACGGTCGATAAAAAATACGCCGTCAAAGTCCGCAACCCCGCCAACAACGGCGACTTATCGAACATCGCCCGCATTTCCGCAGGCGGCATCAATGGCCAACCCGGCTTCAGCATGGCCGTCGCCAAAGACGGCACGATTTATTTCTGGGGCAGCAATCAATACGGAGCTCAAGCCGCCGCCACCTCCACCACGGCGGTGAAATTACCCGTCGCCATCACCCAGCTCAAGACCATCCCCGGCTTCCCGAGTGTTTCTCTAACATCTTCTGTCACTACACCATCTGCTCCCGGTATCGCCACCCTAACAGCGACTGTCGCAGACCCGCAAGGCATCGCAAATCTCCAGAAAACCGAGTTTTTCCTCAATGGCACTCTCCATAGCACCAAGACTGCCTCGCCCTGGACCGCCGCCCTCACGAATCTCGCACAAGGCAACTATCATTCCTACGCCAAGACCACCGATCTCGATGGTAATGCTACCACCTCACTGCCCACGACTTTCAATATCAATACCTCGGATTCTGACGGCGATGGTCTACTGGACTCATGGGAAAATACCAATTTCGGCAACCTCACCCAAAACGCCACGGCAGACCCAGATGGTGATGGTTTTACGAATCTCCAAGAATTCACCAACACGACCCACCCAAACGACTACTACAATGGCGCTGTCCCCACGCTGACTGTTACCAGTGGCAATAGCCAAAGCGTTGGTCGGCTGATAGTGACTCCGCTACCGATCGTAATTTCTGTGAAAAAAGCAGCAGGCACCATTTTAGCCAATGCGCCCGTCACTCTCACCATCACCAGCCCCGCGACTGATAAAGGCACGATCGATTCATCAGCCACCGGAGGCTTCACCGTCACCACTCTTTCCGCCGTATCGGATGCTGCCGGGACAGTTTCCTTTTTCTACAAATCTCCAGCTCTGGGCGCGGCCATCACCTCCGCCACCATCACCACTTCACTTCGCAATACCAGCGTCACTGCCAGTGCCGCCGCTAGCGTGATTGTTACCAATGCGACCCCCACCGACACCGACTCGGATGGTTTGCTAGATGCTTGGGAAAATACCAATTTTGGTAACCTCACCCAAAGCGCCACCGCTGACCCAGATACGGACACCTTGTCGAATCTCGTGGAATTTCAAGCGGAGAGCAACCCAAACAAAGCCAATGGTCTATACTTCCAGAGGTGGAACAACATCACAGGAAGCACCATCGTTAAATTAACCAATGCAATTTCAACGGTTAATCCAGATGAAGTCAAAGTCCTCAAATCAATACCACAATACCAAACCTTAGGTGACAATTATGGAGTTCGGATGAGGGGTTACATCATCCCGCCCGCGACAGGAAACTACAAATTCTGGGTGGCTGGAAATGACCATTCCGAGCTTTGGCTCTCCACCGATGACCAAGCCACCCCCGCCGTCAGGATCGTCTACCACGCTGGCTCGACTGGATTGAATGAGTGGACGAAATACCCGACACAGGCATCGGCAAACATTTCTCTGGTCAAAGGTCAGCGTTACTACCTCCAAACCCTTCAAAAGGAAGGCTCCGGTGCTGACAACTTCTCGATTGCGTGGTCCTCCACCGGCGATGCCGGAAGAGTTATCATTCCGCAAACCGCTGTGATGCCCTTTGAACCTGACCCGAATGACACGGATGAGGATGGAATGCTAGATGCTTGGGAATTGACGAACTTCGGGAACTTAACTTTCACCTACTTTGGTGATGAGGATGGTGATTATCTCACCAACTTACAAGAGTTTCAAGCAGGCTCAAATCCAAAGGACTTTTATAACGGAGAAGTCCCAACGATTACTTTGAAGCCCAAAGCAAATTGGGCACTTCATCCTACTCAAATGATCAATATTTTTCCTGAAATCAGAAGAGCAGATGGAACCTTGATTGAATATGCTCCTTATAAAATGACCATTGTTTCGCCCTTCGTGGATAAAGGTCACTTTGCATCTTCTCCAGATCCACTTGTAGTTTACTCTGATCATAACTTTACCTACTACATGGCCCCGGCTGTAAATATTGGGAATTTTAAAATTGTGGTGAGCTTA
>JANORE010000365.1:0-2222 GCA_031415155.1 Akkermansiaceae bacterium
ACAACGAGCGCGAGCGCAAGCTCGACCAGCTCGAGTCCGGTGACGAGGTCGATCCCGGCGTCATCAAGGAAGTGAAGGTTTTCATTGCCGCCAAACGGAAGCTCTCCGTGGGTGACAAAATGGCCGGTCGTCACGGAAACAAGGGCGTTGTTGCCACAATTGTTCCCGAGGAAGACATGCCGTATCTTGCGGACGGAACTCCAGTCGATATCTGTCTCAACCCGCTCGGCGTGCCATCGCGGATGAACGTTGGTCAGGTGCTTGAAACTCACCTCGGCGTCGCTGCCAAGGCTCTCGGGTTTAAAGTAGCCACTCCGATTTTCGATGGAATTAAAGAAGAGGTGATCTGGGATTTCATGTCCAAGGCCAAAAAGGTCGATGGTGTGAAATTCATCGGTGACAACGGTGAACTCCGCGAGCGCAAACCCGGCGAACCCGAAGGCCGTGGCTACACTTGGATCGGCGATGGAAAAGATGGTACGACCGGTGGTAAATCGACTCTCTATGATGGTCGCACTGGCGAGGCGTTCCACAACCCCGTCGTGGTCGGCATGATTTACATCCTGAAGCTCGGTCACTTGGTTGCCGATAAGATTCACGCCCGTGCCGTCGGCCCCTACTCGCTCGTCACCCAGCAGCCACTCGGCGGCAAGGCCCAGTACGGCGGCCAGCGTTTCGGAGAAATGGAAGTTTGGGCACTCCAAGCCTATGGCGCGGCTTACACTCTCCAAGAACTTCTCACCGTTAAGTCGGACGATGTGCAAGGCCGCACCCGGATTTACGAGGCGATTGTCAAAGGCGACAACAACCTCGAAGCCGGAACGCCAGAATCGTTCAACGTTCTCATCAAGGAAATGCAGTCCCTCGGTCTCGATGTCCGTCCGGGCCGTAAGGGTTCGACCCATGGCTCCGGCATGACTGGTGGCTTGGACGACTATTCCTTAGATGATCTCACCCTTTAATTGAAACCGCGAACCCTAACCTAGACCTAAAACGTTACGAACAACATGAGTGTCGATACCAACCTTCGCGAACTATTCGGCGTGGACGAGCGCCCAGAGGCTTTTGACCAAGTCTCCATCACCGTCGCATCCCCAGACATCATCCGCTCTTGGTCCAAGGGCGAGGTGAAAAACCCGGAAACGATCAATTACCGAACCTTTAAACCGGAAAAAGGCGGTCTTTTTTGTGAGCGTATTTTCGGGCCAACCCGTGACTGGGAATGCGCCTGCGGAAAATATAAGCGCATCAAGCACAAGGGCGTGATCTGCGATCGCTGCGGCGTCGAGGTGACTTTGAGCCGCGTTCGTCGCGAGCGCATGGGCCACATCGAGCTAGCGGTGCCCGTTTCTCACATCTGGTTCTACAAGTGCATGCCTTCCCGCATCGGCCTCATGCTCGACATGAGTGCCCGCCAATTGGAACGCGTGATTTACTATGAAGATTATGTCGTGACCGAGCAGGGGAATACCGCCCTCGAAGTCGGCCAGCTCTTGACGGAAAACGAGCTTCGCGAGGCAGAAGACACCTACGGCGATGGCTCGTTCAAAGCAGAAATGGGTGCTTCCGCGATTATGGAGCTTCTCCGCCAGTGCGATTTGAATGATCTCATGGTGAAGCTCGCCGAAGAACTTGGCACGACTCGTTCCAAGCAAAATAAGAAGAAGCTCTCGAAGCGACTCAAGATCACTCAAGGTTTCGCGCAATCCAAGTCGCGGCCTGAGTGGATGATCCAAACGGTCCTTCCCGTGATCCCACCGGACCTTCGTCCGTTGGTGCCGCTTGAAGGTGGCCGTTTCGCAACTTCCGACCTGAACGATCTTTATCGCCGCGTCATCAACCGGAACAATCGTCTCAAGAACTTGCTGCTTCTCAAGACTCCAGAAGTCATCATTCGCAATGAAAAGCGGATGCTCCAAGAAGCGGTCGATGCTCTCTTTGACAATGGTCGTCACGGCCGCGCCGTCACGGGTGCTGGCAACCGTCCGCTCAAATCCCTCAGCGATATGCTCAAGGGTAAAGGCGGCCGTTTCCGTCAGAACTTGCTCGGAAAACGCGTCGATTACTCCGGTCGTTCCGTCATTGTCGTTGGTCCCGACCTCAAGCTCGGTCAGTGCGGTCTTCCAAAGAAGATGGCGCTTACCCTGTTCGAACCATTTATCATTCGCCGCCTGAAAGAACTGGGCTACTGCCACACGGTTCGCTCGGCCAAGAAAATGATC
>JANORE010000366.1:0-2416 GCA_031415155.1 Akkermansiaceae bacterium
GGAAAACACCATGGTCCAGCGCACGTAGTAATCCTTTCCAGATCTCGCAACATCGTCGATGGTGACTTGATAACTTGTCATCGTTTGGCTGGTTTTCACGAAGTAAGCTTCGATCTCTGCTGCCCCGCGATGCACGACCAACGTATCATCCAAATAGGCATCTGCTGCGTAAACCTTTAGGGTATTTTCGCGAACATATTTCACATCGCCGATTCCCTTAAGAAAGGATTTAAACCGTTCGAGCGCAGCGATTTCACCGGGACCACCAGCCAGCAAGCCACTCGCCTCGACCTTTTCCATGCTTGCGCGATACGAATTGACCTCATCAACTGATTGATTGGGTGTTGCGAAAAAATTCAGTAATAGAAAAATGACGGCCGCAGCAATCAACAGTCCAGCGGAAAAGGCCACAAGGGGGTGGGTTAATGTGGAAAATTTCATGACGACGGTTGTTCGCCTCACATCTGAAGTCGCGCAAGTGCAAATCAGCCTCTTTAAGCGATTTCCAATGATTGCTTTTGCCATTTAGTACGCAGGCCGAGACCGCTCGCAGCTCAATCATACGAAGGAAAATCATTGGGATTCGCCCAGAACTTTTCGGCGTGATGTTTGCGGTATTCGAGTCGTGGTCCTCAAATATGAGGATCTGACGCAGCTCTCCCGCTTCAATTTCGTCACATTCGAACCTTCGTTCCGGCAAGCCGCGAGCATGCCCAACCGTTCTGGGCCAGCAGTATAATCTGCTAGAAGTTACCACTCATGCCTACAATCAAGCCTCTGCCAGCCACCGGCGCGACGTCTTTAAGAAACGACGTGCTTTGCCGAGCGTCTTGATCGAGCAGATTGATTCCTTTGAGGAAAAAAGTCGTCTCCACTTCGCCCAGAGTGAGCTTATAATCAAAGCCCAAACTGACGAGGACGTAGGCGTCGGTGGGCAATTCATCTTCCGAGTTCCGATCTTGATTCGCGGCCCATTGGGTCTGGAAATTGGCCCCGAATTTTTCTAGCTGATAGTCCAGTCCAATGCTGGCACGGAAGGGAGGAATGCGTGGAATCGGCTCACCGCTATCACGATCCTCGGCGTGAACGTAGTCCGCACGGAGGATCAGATCGAGCCGCTGATCTCGGGATTTCTGATCGCTTACCGCCTCGGCGGGACTCAATAAATGGAGGATGGTTTCGATTTCTCCACCGTAGAAATCCGCACCGATGGCCTGATAGTTATAAATCGGCAATGAGTCTGCCGGGTCCACATTTCCGGAATTTTGAAGGCTAACGAAGTCATTGAAGCGATAGTAAAAGCCACTCACACTGCCCGTGATACGACCTGTTTTCTTTCGTAGCGAAAGATCCATCGCCAGCGAATCTTCCTTGCCGAGCCCGGCGTCACCGACTTCGAAAGTGTTCGTCGCGACGTGAGGACCATCGGCGAAAAGCTCCACATAAGTGGGTGGTCGCTGAGAATAACCCAGCGAAAGCGCGACGGCGTAATCCTCTGTCGGATTATAAACGACACCGACGGACGTGCTAAAGGCATTAAAGTCACGATCCAGTGTGGCCGTCTCGCTGGATTGATCGTCATAGCGCGCACCCAATTGAAGCGTGAAGGGATTGAGCGCGATTTCCTCGAAGATGAAGAGCGAGTTCGTGGCATTTTCTACAGGCGGAAGGAATGCTTCGGCACCGAGCGCGGAGAAATCATTGCGCTGAATCTCTAGGCCGATTGCACCCTCGAAGCCCTTGATTTTTTCATGCTTTAATTCCGAGCGAGCATTGAAGCCATCTGTTAGGAACTTAGTACCGACTTCCGCCCCCTCGAACTCGGTGTGCTGATAATCAGAATAGCCGAACTTGAAATTAATTTCCTGAATCCATGCAAGCGGCTCTCTCACCGCTCCGCGCAAATCAAAGCGCCGTTGTTCCAGATTGATGGTGACTTCCTCCTCGGCGACCGTGCCATACAAGGAATCCATGCCAGAATAAGAGACTCCGATGAAACCTTTTTCCCAAATGTAAGAACCGCCCATGGCTGCACCGGAAGACTCGGTAAAACTATTCGGAAGCGTGCCGTAAGCTTCATCAGGACTTGGGTCTGCATCGCGCAATTGCTTAGACCGAGCATAGCCTGGGATGTCGATGTCGTTCGTTTCTCGCGTGAATGCGTCGAGGTGGAACACGAGCGGACCCGCTCCGAAATTCACCGCGCCTGCGAAGGATTGAAGTTGATCCGCTGAGCCGTAACGGCTGTCAAATGAGCCATCGATACCCGTGATTGGCTTCTCAGGAATACGGTCATCGATGACATTGACCACGCCGCCGACGGTGTTAGGGCCGTAGAGCAAAGTCGCTGGGCCACGCACCACTTCCATGGAACGAACACTGAGAGGATCCGTAGCAACTGCGTGATCAGGGCTGA
>JANORE010000367.1:0-2817 GCA_031415155.1 Akkermansiaceae bacterium
AGGCATCCTGCGCCGCTGCGAGGCAAATGACCCGCGAGTGCCGATTTGGATGATCCATGATACCCCGGACTGCTACCTCCAGAAGCCCGTCAAAAAAGGTGAAACGCTCACCTTCGACTCCACCGCCATCGGCGAACTTCCCACTTGGGCCTAAAATCGACTGATGAGTCAAAAATCTAAGTCTCTTCATGAGGAGCCGCGTGCCGTGGTCATCGGGGCAGGAGTGTGTGGTCTTTATGCGGCCTTGACCTTGGCTCGCGCAGGTCGGCTGGTGACGGTGCTCGAAAAGGAAACCTTTCTCGGAGGCTTGGCCGCGAGTCCAGTGGTGAATGGTACACCGCACGACTTCGGAGTTCACATGCTGCACGGCTTCGATGCCGAATTACTCAAGGATTTACTCCATCTGATGGGCGATGAATGCCACCCCGTGCCCTTGCACGCCACCATCCGCTGGCGCGGACATTCATTTCATTACCCATTGCGTTTCATGGACTTGATCGAGTCTCTGTCACTCGCGGAGTTGTTCCGCAGCATCAGCGGACTGCTACTTGCAGGGCTGAGAACGCGCTTCAGCCCGCCCTTTCATGCCGCAGACGCAGAAGAGGCACTCATCGAGCTCTATGGCGAGCCGCTCTATGAGTTATTTTTCGAAACTTTCACCCATCGCTACTGGGGCATCCATCCGCGCTCGCTCTCCGCGACCTTCGTCAAAAGCAAAATGCCCCGTCTCTCAGCGGTCGATGCGATTCGGCGAGTTCTCCGGCGGCTCGGCCTGCCAGTGCGGCAACCCAGCGTCGAATCCGCACTGGAGGATGAAATTTTACACTATTCTAAAAAAGGAGCGGCCACCCTGCCCGAGGCCATCGCCCGAGAAATTCGTCGCCTCGGCGGGGAAATTCTCACCGATTGCCAGCTCTCGCGGATCGAGCATTCGAACACTCGAATTCAGGAAATCCACTTTCTGCACGACGGAAACGAGCGATCTGTTCGTCCCGCGGAGTTAATTTCGACCATGCCCGTTGGCGCTTTTTCCGCGCTCTTTCACCCAGCTGCGCCGCCGCAAGTCACCACCGCAGTCGAGCGATTGCACCATCGGCCGATGGCGATTTTCGGGCTGCTCGTGGACAGGCCGAAATGCAACGAGGCACTTTACACCTATTACCGCGATCGCATTTTCCACCGCATCAGCGAGCCCAAGAATGCTGGACTCGCCGTCCAACCCGCCCATGCCACCTTGCTCATCGTGGAAGTCATGTGCTTCCCGGGCGATGCGATTTGGGAAGGTGAGGAGAGCGCCTGGCAGCAAGTGGTCGCCCAAGTAGCGGCGGAAGGATGGTTCGAGCCGAGTCAGATTCTTCATCGCCATCACGCAAGGGCCGCGCACGCTTACCCCGTTTTTGATAAAGGATTTGAAAGCAGCCTCAGCTCTATCAACGAGTGGATCGCCGGATTTGAACAAGTCCGCAGCATCGGTCGCCAAGGGGGATTCTGTTACCCAAACATGCACACCGCCATGCGGATGGGGGAAAAGGCCGCCACCGCATTGCTCAGTTCAGGGGAATTGGAGTCGCCAGCGCTCCATCATCCCAGCGAGCCGAGGATCTGAAATTTTCAACGATCGTGTGCGCTCCACCAGCACCTTCAAATCAGTGCGGCGACCGGATTTCTGATAAATTTCTGCCAGCGCGAGAATCGCCTTCGGATCCTTCCAGCGACTCGTCTCAGTCGCACGCTCCAAAGATACCGACGTCTCGTCTGGACTCAAAGCTTCCACATTTCCTCGCGCCAGCATGAGCCCGAGTTGCAGCCACGCCGGCGAGAACCCCGGTTGAGAGGTGACCGCCTCCCGACAATGTTTCGCCGCAAGGGTAAAATTTTCTCTACTCGCCTCCACCACCGCGAGGTTGAATAAAACCACCGGATCTCGCGGTGCGATTTGCCGCGCTTGTTCATAGAATTTCAGCGATTCTTCGATCTTACCCAAGCGTTGGGCCATGGTGGCTTGATTGATCACCACCGTGAGATCTTTTGGCTGCCAACGATACGCATGAGCAAAGAGCGACTCACTCGTTTTCCAAACTTTGACTTGCTGAAATGCCAAAACCGACAAGCCGCCCACGGTCGCAGCCGCAAGCCCAATCGCGAGGCCACTCCGCTTGGCATAGAGGTTCAGCCACAGACTCACGATCCCAAAGAAGACCCCACAAAACATCAAATACGAGTAACGATCACAGGTGAAACTCGTTCCCACCGCCACGAGTCCCGAGATCGGCAGCCAGCACAGCAACATCCACACTCCACTGACGAAACACTCGCGGTGGCGTTCCCGCTGACTCCATAAGCCCACCAGAAGTCCCGCAAACACCAGCCACAGCACCGTTCCATAAACCATGGAATTCGCATGACTCGGAGCCACATTGTGAAAGGTCAGGCCCACCGGCCAAAGTAACTTCACGAGGTATTCCCAGAAATTTGCGGGAAGCGCCATCAATCGAGCACTCCAAGGACCGATCACTCCGTGAGTGCCGCCACCTTGAGTCAAGAGGGTGATGCAGCTTACCCCAAGTGCGGGCAGCCACCACATCGCCTTATCGCGGATCTGAAATGCCAGCCATTCCCGTGGCTCGCGCGGCACCTCTTTGCGTTTTTCATACCAATCCAGCAGCACCAAAATCCCCGGTAGCATCACCACCGAGGGCTTCGCCAACAAGGCCAGCCCAAAAACCAGCGCACTTGTCATCCTCCCGTTTCGCGCCGTCCCTCTGGATGATTGATAAAATGCGAGACTCAATAAAAAGCCACACGCACTCAGCAATC
>JANORE010000368.1:0-3343 GCA_031415155.1 Akkermansiaceae bacterium
AAACATTACGGGCAGCGATCATGGCACAGCCCATGACGGTTTTTCCTGCGCCAGGTGGAGCGACCAAAACGCCTTCGTCATGTGCTAGAACCGCATTGACTGCCTTTTGTTGAGTAGGAGTTAGGATTCCTCGAAAAGTGAATGTTTGATGATGGCAGGGTGGACGAGCATCGTTGACTAAAAGCTTGCCGCCCGCTTTTTTGAATAAGTCTGCTGCGGCTTGTAAAACGCCACGCGGCAAAATGAGCCGATCAGGATGGACCTCTCCACAAAAGATGAATCTTGGAATGTCATGAGTGCTAAAACGAAGACGTTGTTTTTCGTAAAATACTGGATTTGCCAGAGTGGCCAGGCGCTTGAGTGCTGCGGTTAGATTTGCAGGGAGCTTGGAAACCGGAATCTCAAGCTGAGCATTTCTCATAGCGGTCAGCGTTTCGGTGAACAATCCTCGTTGGATGGCTTCAGGGATGATATCCAACACACGATCTTCGTAGCTCAACTGGAAATCGGAGTCTTGCTGAGCTTTGGGAAATTCGGGTAAAGCGTTATCGATGAGTTCCTCCAGTTTCTCAGGGCTCATTTTTTCGACGCGAGAAAGGTAATTCCATTGGTCGGGATAAGGGACGAATTTTTCATCGAGAAAGATCGAGTTTTCCAGCTCTCTGGCTTTGGCTTGAAGTGGTAATGCGATGAGATTTCCAAATCCTCCAGCAGGAATAAAATCTTGGTTAGGAAAAAATCGGTCATACGTTGAAAGAGCCATAGCGGGATGAAATGACGATGCTTTCGCTACGATCAAAGTCCCAAGTCGCCGAGCGATAAGAGCTGGCACCGCCTCGCTAAAAAAAATCCAAGCATGCCCGCCATTTCCTGAGCGAGACCGTTCAATGGCAGGATCAATTCCATATTCTAATGCCGCTTTTCGGTAAGCACGAATGTCTTCTTGCCATCCCGCGCCATCGAAATCTGCTGCTAGAAAAATGCATCGATTGTCTTCGCGGATCGCATAAGTGCCGATGGTTTCTTTTCCTGTTAGGTGGTCACGAGCAGCCGATTGATCTAGCGGTGGGAACGCCTGATAAAGACACTGAGAACATTTCACTCGCGGTTTTTCGCAGAAGCCTTTTGCCCATTCGTTTCTGCACGCTGGCGAGTAACCTTTCAAAGTCGTGCCTCGTTTTTCCCAAAGTTTTGGAAATACATCTGCCCTGCAACGGAAGAGAGACAAGAACAGCTCAATTTTTTCTGACGGGCTAAAGGAATGAGAAATCGGTAAAGGAAGTGTAACTGACAGCTTTTCTCGCTCGCGGACTAAAGCCTCTCGCTTCGTGTCGAGTTCGCGAATTTCAGCTTCGATCTGTTGAAGTCGGGTCACACAAAATTTCGGTTACATTTGTGGGCAAAAGGAGGGTGCGATTGCAATCCCGTAGCATTGAAAAGCTGCTCAAATTACGTTGCGGCAGTTACCATTTCATCAAAGCTTTAAATTTTGCTAAAGAACGTTGGCCGTTGCGGGTTTGTGAGTCGAGTAATTCACCCAAGAAGATCGAAAGAAAATTTTCTCGAAGCTCGACGACGTTGAATGGGGATTTTGAGAAAAGCATCCATGAGGATGCCGAAAGTGAACTTGTAAGCGGCAGGCCAGACCAAATACGCTATGCCTATGGCAGGCGAAGAAGAAAATACTGAGGACCCAATCCGCGTGGGCTATCCGAATGATGCCTTTTTCAAAGACGTGTTTTCACAGCCGGAATACGCAGTGGCTTTCTTTCAAGACCATCTTCCAGCAGCTCTTGCGGCAAAGGTGGATTGGCCGTCTCTAAACGTCCTTCCCAGTTCGTTTGTGAAATCCAGCTTACAGCAAATTCACTCCGATTTGTTGTTTTCGGTGAAGATCAGTGGGCAAGAGAGCTTGCTTTACCTACTCTTTGAGCACCAAAGCAGTGTCGATCCAGCAATGTCATTGCGCTTACTTGGCTATATGACGGAGATTTTGACCCGGCACCATGAAACCCATGGGTTCCCTCTCCCGGCGGTGTTGCCATTTGTCTTACACCAAGGACCGAAGCCGTGGCAGGTATCCACGGCTTTTGAAGATTTGTTCGATCTTCCAGAGGAAGCCGCTGGCGATCTTTTGCCATTTTTACCCAAGTTCCGGCACGCCTTGCTGGACCTCACCCAGTTCGACCCAACTACGGAAATTGGCAATGCCATCATCCGTAATGTTTTGAATTTAATGAGAGAGGTTCGCAAGCGCAAGGTGGAGCGATTTTTTGGATCGTTCGCTTCCACGATCGCCGAGGAGTTCCCGGACACTCTGCTGGCGAAGATGCTCCATTACGCGCTTTTTTCGGACAGCAATCTTGACGTGGAGGAAATTTACCATACCCTTTCTACAAATCCCGAACTCCAGAAGAAAGTCATGTCAGTTGCCGAAAAATTATTAGCGCAAGGTGAACTAAAAGGCCGCCAAGAAGGTGAACTTAAGGGTGAGCTTAAAGGTGAATGGTATGGGAAAATCCAAACGCTGGAAGAGTTTTTGGAAAAGGAAATTACTTCCAAGTCTGTTTTAAAAGAACTGACTCTTGAGCAGTTGGTAGAACGCTATCAAAGCCTTCATCAGGCTTACGAAGTGCGTTTCAAGCGCAATTAAGTTTCGTTTGAGGCTAAGTTGATTCTGAGCCTTCCAATGTAAAATTGCCGATCACTAAATCTAACTTTGATTTTAATTGTAAAATTTGTATCGAACGATATAAACAAGCTTATGCCGAGTGAGCACGTTAAAGACTACATCACGCTTTCAGACTGCTACGATGCGTTCAATTCACGGCTCTTTGACGGGATGCTGCGCGGCTGTGTTTTGACGTTTGAAGATCGAGGCCAGCATTTCGGCTACTATCGCCAGAATGGCTTTGTCGGGCGGGACGGGGGAGAGCGCCGGGATGAAATCTGTCTGAATCCTCGCTACTTTTTGACCAACACGGGCGACTTGGAATTGTTGCAAACACTGGTGCATGAACAAGTTCACCAGTGGCAAACGCAGTTTGGGAAACCGTCGTTGCGGACTTACCACAACCGGCAATGGGCGAACAAGATGCTCGCCGTCGGCCTCACACCGAGCAGCACGGGCAGAGCCGGCGGGGCGCAGACGGGCCAGCACATGGCGGACTACCCGACCGAGGGCGGGTTGTTTTTGAAGATCGCTACTGAAATCCTTGAGAAAAGCTCGCTCATCAGTTGGTACAAAGAAGGCGTCGCGATCAAGCGGGCACAAGAGTATGCGATCTGCCCGAATGATACAAATGGCTCAGAGTCCCCACTTGTCATTGCCTCGATGCTTGCA
>JANORE010000369.1:0-3804 GCA_031415155.1 Akkermansiaceae bacterium
ACAAAAACCACAGCCGGCGGCCCCAGCCATCTTTCCGGTGAATCTGGCGACCAAGGAGCCGAAAGCGCCATCGATGGCACGGTGGATAGCAAATACTTCAACAGCACGCGAATGGCTAACGAGCCAGCCGGGATTGGTTCGGGATTCGTGGTGACTCTCGAAGCCCCTGCCGTCATCTCCGCCGTCCAGACTGCCACCGCATTCGATATCCCCGGCCGCGATCCGCTTTTCATCACCATTGAAGGATCTAACGACCCCACAGCAGGAAATGAAGGGGCCACTGGATTCACGCTTCTCTACAACGGACTGACGGGTATGGACCGAGATCCCGGGCGCAAAGAGTGGGGTCCAAGCATCACCTTTTCAAACAAGACTGCCTACCAAACCTACCGCATCTTGGTGACCGAGACCCGTTCTGAGGGGACCGACGCAGTTCAATACAGTGAGGTCCGGCTCGGCACTCCAGAACCATGATTGAAACCAACTCTGTCAACCTCGCCCATCCACTACGGCGGCCCCGGCAAAAGTCGCTGAGAGAGGAACCTTAACAACCGTCGAAACGAATACGAACCTATACCATTCCCGTCAGGTTAAGGCTAGGATGCCTGATTCCACCGGGGATTTACGGGTTCGCTTGTCCCGCTCGACGTGCTTCGGGCCTAGATCGAATACGTCTCATTCTGCTAGATCGCAGCGAGCTGACTCGGCCACGAGCGACTGGCGGGTAGGATTTTTGCCATACCCAGATTGCAAGGAATGTTGGTTGGTTTCTTGTCAGCAGCATTTCATTTGAGTGCCCCCCGAAACCAAATTGGTGGACATCTCGCACTTCCTATTTCACCATTTCTAAGTGCAATGCTTGGATTCAAGCCGAGTATGATGAACACTTCGAATTCACCTTTCTAGCCATTATGGATTTTCTCAACACCGCCATCCAGCACCCCTTCACTTGGGGATTACTTCTCGGACTTCTGATCGCCGCCTTCGCTTGGAAGTCCGGTTTCACGGCTCGCCGCAATATTGCGCGCGATCTCAAGCGAGTGGAAGAGGAGTTAAAAAATCTCCAAAATCACCTCAACACTCAGCTCAAAATCAACGCCAGCGGCAATGGCTCGTTGCAAACGGAGCTGGAAACTCTGCGGAAACAAAATGAAACGCTGCGAGTCAACCACGCCGCACTCCAGCAAAAGCCCGGTCGCGCCGAGCAACGGCAATTGCAAGTCCAAGAAATCGCCATTCGAGCGATGCGTGAGCAGGCACCCGGTTTCGCGCCAGCATGGGAAAAGGCCATCCGCCAAGGCGAGGCGGAGGTGGACACCGCCGAATCTGGCTTGGTGAAACTCGTCCGCCGAGTCATTCCCGGTCTAGGGAACGCATCCTCCCCTCAGCCAGCATTGATTTCCATCGACGAATCAGCGGATCAATCCAGATAAGAATTCCCCGCCGCTTCGGCACCGATGTTCGTTTCCGGGCCGTGGCCGGGCAAAACTCGAGTCGCCGCAGGCAAAATCATGAGGTTCTGGGCGATGCCATCAAGCAATTGCTGCTGACTGCCACCCGGCAGATCCGTCCGCCCGATCGAATCCGCGAAGAGCGTGTCGCCAGAGAACACCAGCCCGTGATCCACCAGATAGAAAGTCACGCTGTCCGTGGAATGCCCTGGAACATGCGCGAGTGAGATTTCCAAGCCTGCGATCCGCAACGGCTCCGTCATCACGAAATGATGATCAATCTGATAGGGAGTCACGGAAATCGGTAGCCCCCAAGTGCGAGCAGGAGATTCCAAGGTCAGCTCGGTGGAGTAATCCGCGAAGGCATGAAGCCGCGCGCCCAAAGATTTCAGCGCCGCCGCATCCATGACGTGATCGTAATGCTGATGAGTGAGCAGCACATCATCCAGCCGCACGCCACGTTGCTTGATCCACTCGGCCACACCTTCCGGTGCATCGACTAGGAAATTCCCATCGGACGTTTCCACGAGATATCCATTCGTCTGCACAAAACCACCGGTGAATAGAGAAATTTTCATAACCGCGAGAAACGTGGCCGTATTTAGGAGAGGGGGTAAAGAGTTTGTTCCCGGATTTTGCACGTTTTCGCCCTTTGCATCCCTGCTGGGACCTTCAGCACGAGCGTGAAGGAGCACGCTGCCAGACTGGATGTTGAATTGCTTTTCCTACCGCCCAACCGGCGAAACTATAAATCTTGAATGCGCAGCAGTAGCGATTCATCGGTTCTCTCAAAATTTCAGATCCACACAAATATCGGTAAATCAAGGCGACGCCGAGCGGACACGATAGAATTTTTGAACTTCGAGCGGGGAAATCGATAAATTCGTCATGATTTCACCTCCAGTTCCTGCATGATCGCTAAGATCCGCCCAAGCCAATAGATTATTACTGGTTTGCAGGGTGTAAGTGAGATCTGCGCGGGTTGGAAATACGAGCCTGAGCCATCCCGGCGTAGGTTGAGAAATAGTCACGGCAAAGGCTGGTGCATCATCTAATTCGAAATCCGCGAACAGAGCATAGTGATCCGAAGCCATCGCACTTGTATCTGCGGTCAGTGGTATCCCTGCTTTCGGGAGCCCGATGTGATTAGATATATCGAGTGAGGAATTATAAATTTCTGTGCTGAAAGATCGTGCGGCGATGGCAGGGGAAACGAGGAGTAAATCAAGTACAGAGCCGCTTTGAAAGGTACTTGCCGAGTTGTTCAATTGCCGTGGATCAAGTCGTGCAATACGAGGATTGATGAAGTAGCTGAGTGGATCAATGAAGTAGCTGATGGGTAGAATCATGTCTGCACCGAGTGCATAGGTGCTAGGTAAACCCGTGGGAAGTGAACTAAATATGGTATGATTAGAAGATAGATTGAAATCACCCATCACCACATAATTATCGTTCTCCGTGAGGTTTTCAGTATTCAAATAATCCGCAAGCCGCCGCATTTCCACGGCTCGGCGGAAGCGATCTGAAGTTGTCGTCCCAGACTTCAAATGAGCGGAAATAAGTAAAGGGTCTTGGGCGGTGCCGGGAACGTCCACCCGGACTGCTGGGAACAAGCGTGTGATTTCTTTCGCCCCTGCTGGAGAAGTAATTACTGAGCTTGTTAGAAATGGGAACCGTGAGAGAAAAATAACACGGAGATGGGTATCAAAGGTATTCGTCGCAGGCGAAACATAGGAATAGGTGTAACCGAGGCTCGCCGCGAGAGCATCCACATCATCGGGGCTTCCAGCGATGTCTACACTATGGATTTCCTGGAGTGCGACGACATCGGCGTCGATCCGATCAAGGATATCGCGGACTTTATCATGATCGACAGTTCCTGGATCACCGAGACTGAAGTTGGGAACGAAGGCACCACCGGAGGTGGTTATAAAATGCGCGCCAATATTGAAAGTGGCGACCCGTAATCCAACCGCTTGCGTAAAAGTCGTGAAGGTAAAAAGGAGGAGGATTGCGAATTTCATCAATATCACTGAGCAAGCTAGTTGATTTAAAATTCCATGTCGATATTAAGAATTTGACAGCTTGTAACATTGGGTAATTTACGGCGTAGTAAGCACTTCAAACCGCAACACCGATGCCCAAAATAGCTTTTTTCAAACGCCCCATTCTTCTCCCTCTGGCCTGCGTCTTCGGCCTTGTTTTCACGCTGAATATGATTTCGCAAGGTGAGCAGAAAATTGCCGTTCCTAAGAAAAAGAAAATTGTTTTTATTGCTGGGAAGCAAAGCCACAAGGCAGGGGAGCATGAGCATCGTGCAGGATGTATGCTTCTCGCAGATCATCTGAATCGA
>JANORE010000370.1:0-1983 GCA_031415155.1 Akkermansiaceae bacterium
CGTGCCGAGTGCATCTCTCGCCTTTACCTTGTCATTTGACTTCAAGTGGGTCGCCCCGCGGATTTTATGGGCATAGTAGATCGTCAGGTAGGACATGGCTTTGAGATGACCAATCGTCACGCCGAGTTCGGTATTTGCCGCAGAGTTCATCGGCTTCACCAAGGCAAGCGCCGCCAGCGCGTCGGCCTCGATTTCATCAGCGACGGCAAAGCTGCTCTTCTTGCCAGCCATCTGGGCGGAGGCTGTTTCCGCAATGCTGGCGAGCGTGGAACCCTTGCTGGCTTTGGCATTTCCAAAATCATCCGCCGTTAAAAAAGCTTCATCCGATTGGCACGCTTCTGGCCACCATTGATTGTCACGCCCCAAAGTTCCGGTGATCAAATCGCCAACCCTTGGCAAACCGCGTGAAGCCTTGGTCCACGCGGCAAACAAATCCTCGGATGAAACGCCGGGGTATCTGAGTGCCATCTGGTTTTTGAAGACCTCATCGGCTGTTGTCGGGTTATAGGAAAGACGCCCCCACAACTTGAACATATACCACTGCCGTTGAATCTCGAGCAGCCCCTGCGTGGCGCTGTTTTTGCTGAAAAAGGTTCGGGTCGGACTATAGCCATCCGAGCCCATATAGAATCCAACAAACCAATCGCCCTTGTTGATCATTCCATTGATATAAGCGCGCGCAAAACTCGGATCGCCCCAGTTGTGGTAATAAAAGTCATCGTTACGAACCGTGAGCCACGACCTCAATTGATTCTTGATGAGCGGTTGGATCTGCTTGTCATCCATCCTTTGTGGCAAAGGAGTCGAATACATGTGGGCCAGACTGTATTTGAATGACATTTCGAACTTCACATTGGGCAGTGCCATCAATTCTGCGAAATTTTTCTTAATTTCTGTAAAGTCGGCCAGATGCCAGCGGTGGATGAAGGTCAGCTTCCGCTCCGGATGACGCTTGGCATAGTCGGCCATCCCGAGACCATAGGTTTTCCTCAGAAACATAGAATCTGCGGCTTCGTCGTCTGACATGTGCTCGCCTTGGGTGACGCCGAATCCATCGAGATCCGGGTAGGTTTCAAGCAGTGTTGTCATGCACTTACGCATGTAAGTGATTGTGGGCTCGCTGGTGGCTGCTGTTTTCTTGTCGTCGGTAATTCCATATTTGCCGGAAGCTCCGTCGGTCCAGATGTTCCAATTCACCAGATAGAAATCAAAACCGCGCGAATGTGCGTAGCTCATGACCTTGCGCCAGAAATCAATCTTCTCATCTATGGACATGGACTTTTTCTTGCCGTCGAAATCGGTCACGTCCTGTATCGCTACATCGGGATAATCCGGCAGCTTGATCATCGAGGTGAACGGATGGTTGTTCCAGATAGAGACGACGTTGTAGCGATTCCGCGCCATTTCATCAAACCACGTTGTCCAGAAAGCCATATCCCACACGTTGAGAATCGCGTTGTTCGAGCCCGAGGCTTTGCTTTTTCCATAGGTGCCACTCTCTTTGTCAAACGGCAGGTTCAGCTTGATGCCTCGTTTTTGAATCGCCGGCGATTCTTCATTCTTATAGTTGCCCGCGAACTGGTTGAATTGGATGTTTTCTGCGATCTGCAATCCGCCATACATCGCGCCGTTCGCGTCGCCGCCCAGTGCCCAGTAGGATTTCTGCGGAGCTTCCGTTGTGCGGAAAGCATACGCCTGTTCGCCCAACCCGGTCACCTTTTCACCACCCTGCGCGGCCAGCACCGCAGTCACTGAGGTATCCGATGCCAAGGCAATCACAACCTTCTTGTGGGCATAGCCTGCGTTCAATGAAGCCACCGGCAGCATTTCAACCGTGAAGGTCTTGCCCTCCAGCGCTACTTTTACATCGTCGGCGGCAAATTTGATCTGCGCCAACGTCGGGTCATAAAACACGCCGACCGTTTCGGCGTAGACCATTGTCGGCAGCGCGAGTGCCGCGATTCCTATTGCACATAAACACGC
>JANORE010000371.1:0-18952 GCA_031415155.1 Akkermansiaceae bacterium
GGAAGATCGAAGCTCAGGTCGCTGTCTTTTCCTAATCGCAGTCCAGCATCTAGTCGGCGGGTGAGCTGTTGGGAGAAATATTGATCGGCCTGCCCGGCCTTTTCGTAGACTGACTGCTGCGGATTTTCTTGATACTCCTTCTCCGACAAGGGGCCGGGAAAACCGGTTAACTCATCGGCCCAAGAGATGCCCGCCCGCAGCTCGGTGCCTTTTCGGAATTCACGATCCCATCGCAGTGCGGCAGATTCTAGTTCGCTGGCAGCATTCTCGCGCCACCCAGCAGAAAAATTTCGCTCGAGGTCGAGCGCGATTCCATTTCCCCCGTAGCGGCCATCGTGGGCGAGCCGGATCAGTGAGTATGCCTCACTGCCCAGTGCCACTTCCATGCTCGTCCGTGGTTTGTCCGCAGATTTCGTGACGAAATTAATCACCCCGCCCACCGCATGATCGCCGAAGCGGGCGGTCTGGCTGCCGCGTAAAATCTCGACGCGAGCGATTCGTGAAAGCGGGACTTCTAACAAAGAACTCGCTGCCATATCCGGGCGATTCAGCGGCCGCCCATCCACCAAGATCAGCACGCGAGATGAAGAATTTTCCCCGAAACCACGCAGGCTGACGGTGCCGCCGGAAGTATTTCCCGAGAAGCTCGTCACACGCACGCCGCCGTGTGTCGCGAGTAAATCGGCCACCGAGCGGGCACCGGATTGAGTGATCGTTTCCTCCTCGATGACCGTGGCATTTCCTGCGAAATGCAGCGGAATCAGCGAATCCCGCTGCGCCTCCACCACGATCGGACTGAGTTCCAGAGATTCCTCTTGTGCCACCATTTGGTGAAATGGGATCGCCAAGCATAGCGCCCCCAGTCGTCGCCCTCGTGACCATCGTTTCGCCCTTTCAGGGCTTAAATTCATGAGGGCTATTTTACCCAGGGCGTTGCCCTGGGCTATCGCATGATGCTCCTTCAGAGCGTAAGATATGGAATCGCGGAATGATGAAATGCGATCCCATACATTCGCCACCACAACACGCCGCCATGCATTCATCATGACAATGCACCACCACAACATAGTCACCGCAACGCGGTAAAATACGATGATCATCACAATACGCTGCCATGCAATAATCACCGCAGCGCGGTAACATGCGATAATCATCACAATACACTGCCATGCAATAGTCACCGCAACGCGGTGAAATACGATGATCATCACAATACGCTGCCATGCAATAATCACCGCAACGCGGTGAAATGCGATAGCCCAGGGCAACGCCCTGGGTATGGAATGGAATAACATATTGAGCCCTGAAGGGGCGGGATATGGATTGGATTTCCGGCTCAACGGCGGCGACGACTCAGCAGCCCGAGGCTTCCCAGCACGCTCAACACCGCCGCACTCGGCTCCGGCACCGCGAGGAAATTATCCAGCGCGAAGTAAGTCGGCGTGTTGATCCCGAATCGACCCACATCCGAAGACGTATAATCAAAGCGAATTTCATCCACCATGCCTAGCGGGCTGAAATCCACGGAAGTCCATTGATTGATCACGTAATCTTGGCTGTTATCCACAAACCGAAAGTCTGCGAGGTAAAAATCCACGAGCGTCCCCGTCGCCGTTCCACCGTTGAAACCAAGGATCGTGAGCTTGAAGAAATCGGGGTCATTTCCCGATGCTCCACCGAATTTTTTTGCGAATGAATCCCCGTTGAGCATGGAGAGTGCCGCGTATGTGGTATTCGTGATGCTAGATCCTAGACCGTTCAGATCGAGTGTCGTCGCGAATTTAACCCATGTTTGGCTATAGGAGACTGCATAGGTGGAAGATCCGCCCGCACCGTTGCCAGTGATCGCGCTGTATTGATTGAAGTAACCAGGAGTCGTGTTATCTGTCGTATTAGAAATGGCGAATCCCGACCACGAGTCGAAGCTAGCGTTATAATCATTCGGAAAACTCGAATCCCCGATGACGAAGGCTCCGCCAGCTCCGGCGTTGTTATTGTAAGTATTTGCTCCGCTGAGCTGGCCCTCGAAGGTGACTGTCGCCGCAGAGGCGTTGGCTAGGCTCAGTCCGATGGTGACACTCGCGTAGGCGAGCATCCATGATGCTTTTGATTTCATATATCTCTTTTATATTTTGGTTATTCAAAAGAGAACGCGACGCCCACCGGAGAGAGAATGCCCCCCGCCGTCGTTTCTGTTCCCGTCACCTTCCTTACGCGGGAAGGCCAGCACGGTGCTTTGAGGCTCAGTAAAATGGAGCGACACCGGGACGAGACTAAAGCGGGCGAAGTATTCGGACTCCCGACTGTGACCGTGTGGATTTCTCCCCATGGCCGCCTCCTTCCCGCCTTCACCCCGGCTTGCACCGAGATTGGCTTTGATTGGGAATTCGTCGTCGGATACCGCAGCGCGACTGTTCTGGGTTCTCACCAGATTCCATGCACCCGCATCAGGTCATCGGCGTGAAGCTATTGCCTCTGGCAAGAAGGTTGCAAGAAATAAAGCAATGGAGGATCGGGTCTTCCTTTTGCAGTAGGTGTGCCTGATTCAAATCGAATGAGCCGCAATGGATTTCGCATTGGCAGCGTCATGCGGACCTGCTGTGAATGCTCTGTATGAAATTAAACCCATGGCTTTTCCCCGGTCTGGCACTTCTTGCCGGTGGCCTATGGATTGGCTCGCAAAAAAACACGGCTCGTACCTTGGAGCAGGAAATCACCACGATCCGCGAGCGCATCCGGCAAGCACGCGAGATGGGAAATCAAGATGCGAACACAGAGGGGAAAGCCGCTGGCGAGAAGGAAAAGAAAGTCGATTGGAAGGGCATCGCGGGAAAGATGCGACACACGAATGGCCACTCCATGCCGGACATGCGGGAGATGATCCGGATGCAAAAGTTGCTACTAGAAATGTCCCCTGAGCAGCTCGCAGCGCAATATCATGAGATCGCTGGACTGGAGATGGAGGATCCGGTCCGCCAGACGTTGCAGAGCATGGTCATTGCGGTGCTGACGGAGAAGGATCCCAAGTTTGCGCTGGAGCTCTTCGGAAATCAGTTAGGAGATCAACGATCCCCAGCGCATTGGCAACTGAGCCATGCCTTGGGCCAATGGGCAGAAAGGGAACCTGCTGCTGCGAGCGCGTGGCTGGATGGACAAATCGCGGCAGGGAAGTTCGAAAGCAAATCGCTGGATGGGAAAAGCGAATCTCTCTTGCGTATCGAGAAAAGTCTGGTCGAAGCTTTATTGGAGAAAAATCCGGCAGAGGCGAGTGCGCGCGTCAAAGCTCTGCCCGAGTCGCAGCTTGAGGATTTTTTCAGACATGGAATCCAGGTAGAGCCGGAAAGCGAGCAGGCATACACCAAGCTCGTTCGTGAGTGCGTGCCAACCGACAAGATCGCTGGTGTCTTAGCAGAGACTGCGCAGCAACTGAGTCATCAAGGCGACTATGAGCGTGTGGATGGATTCATTGCCCACGCGAGCGCGACAGATGAAGAGAAAAATATCATCGTGGCAGAGGTGATCAAAAAAAATCAGTCGATGCACGGAGAAGATACGATCAACGTGGAGGCGATGGATAAAGCTCGTGCTTGGGGCGCAAAACAATCTCCCGGAGCCGTGGACAAGGCCACTGGCGAGGCATTGGCTTCAAATATTTGGCAGGAAGGCAACTTTGAGAAAGCCTCCGAACTCGCTCTCAAGTATAACGAGGCCAGCAGCAACGATGAGGTGCTCGGCGCATTCCTGAAAAACTATCAAGTCCAACAGAAAGATGAGGCGAAAAAACTCATTGATCGAATCAAAGACCCCACCTTGCGCGAGGAGATCCGCAATTTGCCTGAGTATAAATAATCAATCACTCTTCTCATGAAAGCCCCACTCATTCTCACATTCATCATTCTCGCGGTCGCTTCGTTCTGGAGCATGAGTGAAAGCAAAGTTCTGACATCCTTGAGGCTAAGGCATCTGCAAGTTACCCGGGAAGCTGCGGCACTCGGTATTTCCTCTGATTTTTCCAAGCCCTACGTGCTGACCAAGGCCAGCAAACGGCAGCGTGAAGATAGCGGCCAAAAGGTTCGGGATTTTGTCGCTGAGATGGTCGTCTTCGCCAAGGAGATGAAGAAAGCCGAAAAATCCGGAAACCCACCGGATGAGGCGACTCAGAAGCGCATGATGGAGGTCATGGAAAACATGCTTTCGTTCAACGGGGATGAATTGAAACTTCTCATCGCCGAGATCCGAAATAGCAAGGACATGGATGATAAGGAGCGCGAGGGGATGATCATGTTTTCGATCATGATGCTGGCTCAACAACACCCGGAAACGGTGCTGGAAATTTTCACCGAATCCTCCGATTTGCTGGGTGATAACGAGATGAATAATCACATGTTATCCACCGCGCTTTCGCAATTTGCGAAGGACCAGCCGCTACAGGCTGCCGAGTGGATCAAGAAGAACGCGGAAAAACATCCGGAGCTAGTGACTTACCAGACAAGACACGCCGTCCTCTCTGGAGTCGCGCTCCATGACTTCGGCCTCGCCTTCCAACTGGGCGCAGAACTCAAGCAGAACGAAGATGATTTAAACTCGGCCAGCATCATCGCGATGACGGCGAACACGCCCGAGCGGCAGACAGATTTCCTAATCGCACTGCGTAAACACGCGGCGAATACTGTGGATCAAGCGGCAGCAGAGAAACTGCTCGCAACTGGGATGAAAGGCTTATTTTACCTATGGTCGGAGTCCGGCTATGACAAGGCGATGGAGTGGATGAACGCAGCTAAACTAAGCGCCAGTGAATCCGCAAACATCGCTGAAAATTTAAGCTATTACCAAACCAAAGCAGACACAGCCAAGTGGCTGGACTGGCTTTCCACTCAGCCTACCACCGGAGAAAAATCCGCAGACGTTACCCGTAATCTGGTACAGCAATGGACAGAGAACGATTACAAGGCAGCAGGTGAGTGGCTGGCTGCGGCCCCGGATGGACCTCTCAAAGAAGCCGCGACGATTTCCTATTTGGAAACCGTGGCTCCATACGATCCCGATGTCGCCGAACAATGGGCAAATACTTTACCCGACAAGAGTCGGGAAAAGGCCATGAGGCGGATTCACGAGGAACTTAAGAAGAAAGACGCGCCTGCCGCAGAGGCATTCGCAACAAAGCACGGTATTTTAGAAAAATAATGACGCATCGTGGCGTGTGTCGTTTGCTGACTTCCTTCATTTTACCGAGGCGATTTCGCACAATCCCGATGAGCTTGCTTGACGAGTTGCCCAATCCATCCATTCTGCTGCGAGCAATCCGTCGATCAATCTTGACGGTTTCCGACCTAATCACTCCGGCCCTTAAAATTATGAATATTCGTCTATCCTCAACCTTGGTCGCACTCGGCTGCGTGTTCCTCGCTTCTTGCTATCCCTACAACGAGAATCAAGGGAAACGCAAAAATATGAAACAGGCGGAGCAAATGCCTGCGAAGACCACCGAAGAAGCTGACAAACTCAAGCTTCAAGAACAGCGTAAGATGAAGGAAAAAGCCGCAGCCAAGAAAAAAGAAATGGCGGATGCGGGTACTCCTGAGCTGCCGACGACTTCTCCTGAGCCTAGCGAGACCACCGCTCCTCCGATCAAGGAAAAGCGCACCGACTACGCCGTGGCCACGAAAGTTCCCGGCCAAGAAGGCTTCGTGCTAAGCCCATACAATAACAAAAAAGTGGATGTGCGTGACATCGCCAGTGGCACTCTCGTCCAAGATCCGACTTACACCGGTGAAGGAAAAGGGTATTTCCGCGTGCCTTGAATCCCTCCATTCCCGGTATACCTCTCACTAGGAAACCGACCGGGTCCGGCTTACTGGACTCGGTTTTTTGATGCAGTATGAAGACGGATTTTTCAAAAATCACTATCCTCGGTGGCGGCCTACTGGGTGGATCACTTTCTCTCGCTCTTTCGGCGCTGGAAAACGCACCACCCGTCACCCTGTGGGCGCGCAGAGAAGATACGATCACTGCCGCCCGCAAAATGGGAATTTCCAATATCACGGGTGATCTGGCGGAGGCGGTCGAAGACGCCAAGCTATTGATCCTCGCCGTTCCTGTCGGCTCCATGGCGGGACTGGTCTCCTCGGCACTTGATGCGGGTTTGCCCGATGGCTGTCTGATCACGGATGTGGGAAGTGTGAAGCGCGTCCCGCACCGGAAAATTCCTCCGTTTCTCAAAGGCCGGGAAATCTATTTCATCGGCAGTCATCCCATGGCAGGTTCCGAGCGCAATGGTTTATCGGCGGTCACGAATAGTTTATTTCAAAATGCGGCGTGCCTGCTCACCAATGATAATGGCGCGCCTCAAGAACTCGCGGCTGGCTTAGAACGCTTTTGGAAAGCGATTGGCTGCCGCACCTCATGGATGACCGCTGCGGTCCATGATGAATTGGTCGCCCGGATCAGCCATCTGCCGCATCTCATCTCGGCGAGTGCGGCGAGAGTCTGCCTCAAGGATCCGGCGGAAGGCCGCTTCGGTGGGGGCGGACTGCGGGATACCACTCGCGTCGCGGCGGGAAATCCAGAAATGTGGGCGGAGATCGTCACGGAAAATCGCGAGGCTCTCACCGATTTACTCAAGGAAACGATCACCGATCTACGACAAATTCTACTCAGCCTGGAAAGCGGCGATCAAGAACAAGCCTTGCAGTGGCTCAGCTCTGCCAAGCAATCCCGCGACTCATTAAACTTTTTCCTCTAGCACCCGCTTATTTTTTCCATGTCAGAATTCCGAGTCCATTCGATTTCAAAACTCCAAGCAGAGTTCCGCGTGCCAGGCGATAAAAGCATGTCTCACCGGGCGGCCATTCTCGGCGGGCTTTCTGATGGGGTCTGCACGATTCACAACTTTCTTCCCAGTGAAGATTGCGTCAATACGCTCCACGCCATGCGCTCACTCGGCGCACATTATGAAGTGCTGGATGAGCTTTCCGGCTACGGCCCGCTCAATCTCCGCATCTATGGGCAGTCGATGAAGCTCCGCGCTTCCGCCACGCCGATGGATTGTGGAAATGCCGGCACCGGGATGCGGCTGCTGGCCGGACTACTCGCTGGGCAGACGTTTTCCTCGGAGCTCTTCGGCGATGCGTCACTTTCCTCACGGCCGATGGGACGGATCACGATTCCACTCAGTGAAATGGGCGCGACCATCGAGACGCGTGGCGAAAAACCCGGCTGCGCTCCACTCTTTATCCACGCTGCCAAACTCCGCCCGATCACTTACACCATGCCCGTGGCCAGCGCACAGGTGAAAAGCGCGGTTCTGCTTGCCGGGCTTTTCACGGAAGGAAAAACCACCGTCATCCAGCCCGCAGAAACTCGCGATCACACCGAGCAGATGCTCGCGTCATTCGGCGTGGAAACGGAGCGGAAAGATCATGCCATTTCCATCGAAGGTGGCCAGATCCCACGAGCTTGTGACTTCACCGTTCCCGGCGATATTTCCAGTGCCGCATTTTGGCTCGTCGCTGCGGCAGCGCTTCCCGGCTCACATTTACTCATCAAGGACGTTGGCCTCAACCCGACTCGCACCGCGATTCTCAAGGTCCTCAGCCGGATGGGCGCCCACATGAGCGAAATCGTCCATCACTCGGACGGCGAGCCGATCGGCAATATCGAGATCCACGGAGCCACCCTCAAAGGGACGACGATTCTCATCGAAGAGGTGCCGAATTTAATTGATGAAATTCCGGTCATCGCGGTGGCTGCCGCGCTCGCGAGTGGCCGCACGATCATCCGCAATGCCAAGGAACTTCGCGTCAAGGAAACCGACCGAATCACCACCGTGGTCAATGGTCTGCGGGCGATGGGTGCCGAGGTCGAGGAATTCGAAGATGGGATGGAAATCACGGGAGGCAAGCCACTTCATGGCGCGACGATCGACAGCTTCGGCGATCACCGCATCGCGATGGCCTTCGCGATTGCCGGGCTTTTTGCCGAAGGCGAGACGATCATCACCAACACGGAATGTGTGAACACTTCCTATCCCGGATTTTCTCATCATCTCGCGGCGGTTCTCCGCGGATGTTCGCACGTTGAAGATTTCACCTTACCCACCATTTCTCATCCGTGAGTGACACTGCGAAATTTGCCATCGCCATCGACGGTCCTGCTGCTTCGGGGAAAAGCACGATTGCCCGCAAGCTGGCAGAACGCCTCGGCCTCGTGATGGTCAACTCGGGAGCCATGTATCGCGCGGTCACTTGGCAGGCACTGCATGAAAAAATCGACCCGAAAGATCATGCCGCCGTCATCGCGATGCTAGATCGGATCACGATTCGTTGTGGAGAAAATGGAGTGACTTCCACTTGCACGATAGATGGCGTCGATCCGGGCGAGGCGCTCCGCAGTCAGGAAATCAATGCCCATGTTTCCGCCATTTCCGCGATCCCCGCCGTGAGAAATCTGCTGGTCAATCTCCAACGAAACTACTTGGACCACACCAGCATCATCATGGAAGGACGCGACATCGGCTCGGTCGTTTTTCCTGGGACTCCCTTTAAAATCTACATCGATGCCAATGAAAAAGTGCGCGCCGCACGGAGGCGGGATGCGGGTGAGGAAGATTCTATCGCCCAGCGAGATGCTGCCGATAGCAGTCGCTCCACCGCTCCACTCATCGTCGCTGCGGGCGCCGTGATTCTGGATACTTCCGATCTAACCATCGATGGTGCTGTCACCGCCGCACTGGAAATTCTGAAACGCCAAGGCTTACCTCATTTAGAAAACTCCCTGACCCCACCCTGAGAAATGGAAGCTCCCATGCGCTGGGTTTATTGGTTAGGTTGGATGGCTTTCGGTGCGGCATTTCGCACGATCTTCGGCCTGAAAATCATCGGTGAGGAGCACCTCATCCGCGAAGGTCCGGTGCTGGTCGCCTCGAATCATCAGAGTTTTCTCGATCCACCGCTGATCGGGAATCTCTACCAGACCGAGATGGTTTTCCTTGCCCGAAAAACGCTCTTCGTCGGTGCTTTCTTTAAATGGCTCTATCCGCGATGGAATGCCATCCCGGTTGATCAAGATCGCCCAGACATGAGCAGTCTGAAAACCATCATCCGTAAGCTTAAGGAAGGTCACCGCGTGCTGGTTTTCCCGGAAGGCCAGAGAACGCTGGACGGAACCATCGGCGAGGCCGCGCCGGGCATCGGTCTCGTCGCGGTGAAATCCGGGGCGGTGATCCAGCCTGTGAGAATTCGTGGCGCTCGCGAGGCGCTTCCTCGCGGCTCGGCTCAGATTCGTTTTTCCCGGATCACGGTGAGTGTCGGTCCGCCGATTTATCTGACAGAGGAGGAGCTGAAGGCGGTCAATGGCAAGGAAGATTACGAGCGCATCACCGAGCAGATCATGTCAGCGATTTCCGCGTTGTGATTCCCCCGATTTCTTGGCCGCGCTCCCTATTTCCCGCTCCAGCCGCCGCCGAGGGCTTTCGCGAGGGTGGCGAGGGTGACGCGCTGTAATGCTTCTAACTGAGCAAGTGCGAGGCGCGTTTGGAGAACCGAGCGGTCTGCATCGACGACTTCAAGATAGTTCGTGAGACCTTTATCGAAGCGTTCTTGGGAAATCCGTTTGGTGTCGAGTGAGCTCGCCAGAGCAAGTTGCAGTGAAGAACGAGACTGGGCGAGGCCCTTGAGATCGACGAGTGCGTCTTCCACTTCACGGAGGGCGACGAGCAACGCTTGGCGATATTTCGCGAGGGCTTCATCATAGCGACTGCGGGCGGCTTGGAAATTCGCCGTATTTTTTCCGCCGTCGAAGATCGGGGCGGCGATTCCGGTTCCGAGCGAGAGCACGCGGTTTTCCCAATTGAGGAAACGGCTCACGTCGAGCGACTCGAATCCAGCTCCCGTGGTGAGACTGAAATTCGGATAAAATGCGGCTTCGGCGGCACCGATGTTTGCATTTGCAGCGCGGAGTTCTTGCTCGGCAGCGCGAACATCTGGGCGGCGGTTAAGGACTTCTGCTGGGAGTCCGGCACGGATGGAAGGCAGCGAGTTTTCCGCAGGGCGGCGGGAAACGGAGAAGTCCGAGGGGCGGGCACCACATAAAACGGCGAGCGCGTGTTCTGCCGAGCCGCGTTGCCGCTGGACGGCGGCGAGATCGTTATTGGCCAGTTCCACCTCGGTGCGGGCGCGGCTGGAAGACAAGCCGTCGGTCAGTCCGGCGTCTGCCTTGGATCGCTGGATCGAGAGTGCTTCGCGGCGGCTCTTCAAGGTATCATTGACCACAGACTCTTGAGAATCCAGCCCGCGAAGGATGAAATACTGGCGGGCGACCTCGGTGGCGAGGCCGAGACGCTGTGAGTCGAGCAAGGCTTCGCTCGCAGCGACTTGAGCCGAGGATGCTTCGAGTAAACGCTTATTTCTCCCCCATAAATCCGGGTCGTAAGCGAGATCGAAGGTGCTGCGGTAACGCTGTCTTTCCAGATCGATAGAAGCTCCGGGCGGGGCGCTGCCGCCGCCATTCGCATCCGATGAACCGCGAGCGATGCCAGCGGAGCCTGCGAGATCCAGCGTGGGGAAAAACCTCGCCCGATCCAGCCCGACCAAGGCACGCGAGGTATCCACCCGAGCCTTTGCGGCAGCCAGATCATGGTTCGCGGCCAACGCGCGATTCACCAAGCGGTTCAGCTCGCCATCATTGAAAAGCCGCCACCAATCGTCAGGCAGTCTGGCTCCAGAAACCGCTTGGGTTTCCTTCCACTTCGAGCTGCCAGTGGCACCCGGAGTTTGGAAATGAGGCCCGAGCACGCAGGAACTCAGAAGGAAGATCGGTAAAATGGGGTAGGGGAATTTCATGCTCAATCGAAAGAGGTGGGAAGGGATGGATTCGCGGCGTGCTGGAAGGCGAGCTCGAGGTAATGCAGAGCGGCGCGGTGTGGGCACAGCGGCGGGAGATGACTCATGGCGAAGAAATTGGCATCCATCGTTTCATGCTCTGTTGCGAGTTTTCCGCCGATGACTTGGCAGGAGAACATGAGTTTGTAAATATGCTCCGGTTGCCGCGGATGACCTTGTAAATCCTTATCCCAACAGGCGATAAGCTTCAGCACCTCGACGTCTAGGCCAGATTCCTCGCGGACTTCTTTCACCGCGTTTTGCGACGGGCTCACATTGAGATCCGCCCAGCCGCCGGGCAGCGTCCAGAGTCCAGACTCCGCTTCTTGGACGAGGAGAATGCGATCTTGCTCATCGATGACTGCGGCCCGCACATCCACCTTGGGAGTGGCGTAGCCAAATTCTTGCGGCCACTGGAAATCCGGCGCGGTTGCTTGCAGTGGCAGCGAGGAAAGCTCGTGGAGCCGCAAGTATCGTTCGCGGTCATAGACGCCTTCTGAAAAGCGTAATCCGGCCTCGGCGATTGACTTGAGCTCGCGGCTTAAAGCGATCCAATCTAGCGGCGTTGTTGTGGAAGATGGGAGACTCATTTTTCGGAAGCACTGATGAAGACATCCACTTGTTGGCCGACGTAGAGCGGTGGATCGACCGGGCGGTTGAGCGAATAGATGACTTGTAAAACCCGAGTGTCCACGCGCTCGGTGCTGGAACCGGTGAGCGAGGTTTTCGGAATCACGTATGGCTCCACGCGGATGAATTCTAACGGAAATGTCACACTGGGGTCACCTTTCAAATAGGCGTGAGCTGGCTGGCCTTCGCGGATGCGCGTGGCATTCTGCTCGTCGATGTCGGCGCGGACTTGGAGCTTGATCGTATCGCCGAGAATCATTGCCGGATTTCTCGGTGAACTGGCGGCATACTCTCCTGCGCGGATGTTGACTTGGATGATATTTCCATCGCGTGGGGCTAAGATCACGAGACGCTCGATGAGTAGGGCATTGCGTTTGAGCGAGGCTTCGGAAGCGGCGAGCTGGGCGCGAGCGGCGGTGAGTTGGGCTTGAGAAACGGCCACGTCTTGCTTGCGATTTTCCACCTCATCTTGGCTCACCGCACGGCTGTCGCTGACGGAGTTAAGGCGAGCGAGTTGGCTCTCCAGCTTGGCGAGCTGCGCTTCACTGACGGCGATTTGTGCCCGCGAAACTTCTTGCTGGGCCTGGATGGAATGCTGCTCAGCACGGAGGTCTCGGTCATCCAGTTTCAGCAGTGGCTGACCCTTTTTAACCAAGTCATTTACCTTGATGAGAACCTCGGTCACGAGTCCGGGCACGGGCACGCCGATGGCGACATTTTCGCTGAGCGCTTCGAGAATCCCCGTGGCTGCGACGGCCTGTGGGTAAGGTTTCGCTGGCGGCATGACGGGTGGATCACCGCCGAGTATGGGCTGGTTATCGGCTTGGGCACGGAGTGCGTAGACCATGAAATAAATGCCAGCACAGGCGACGAGGATCGTGCCGTAGCGGAAGATGGCGGAGAACGTTTTCATGCAATGACGATGGTAAGAGTGGTGAAATCAGGTGTGTTCGTGGATGAACTTCGGCGGGCTGTCGTGAGTTTGTTGCGTGACGCTTAGAATTTCACCATCGTCCATGCGGGCGATGCGGTCAGCATAGGGGAATATCCGGTTGTCGTGAGTGACGATGATGACCGCGCGACCAGGGGCGCGGGCGACATTGCTAAAAAGATCCAGGACAATCTCGCCGTTTTTAGAGTCCAGCGCGGCCGTGGGTTCATCACAAATGATCAACGGCGGTTCATGGACGAGGGCGCGGGCAATCGCCACACGTTGCTGCTGACCGCCGGAGAGTTTGTTAGGCCGTTCTCGCCAGCGATCGGCCAAGCCCACCGCATCCAGTGCAGCGCGCGCTGCGTTCATCGCATACCGAGAGCCACGACCCTGAATGAGAAATGGCACGGAGACATTTTCGGCGATGCTCAGCGTGGGGATGAGATTGAACTGCTGGAAAATGAAGCCGATGTTCTTGGCTCGGAATCGAGTGAGCGCCGCGCCAGACATTTCGCGAAGCGGCTGGTCGAAAACTCGGATGGCTCCCGCATCCACTTTGAGCGTGCCCGCAATCGCAGAAAGCAGCGTCGTTTTCCCGCAACCCGACGGACCGACGAGCATCAAAATTTCACCGGAATAGGCCGTGAGATCCACGTTTTTGAGCACATGGATCGCATTCGCCCCCGAGCCGAAGGTTTTCTCGATCTTGCTGGCCTCGACAATGATTTTAGCAGGTGAGCTCAAGTGCGGAAAACGGCGGCGGGTTCATAAAGTGAAAGGCGGATGATGCCCAATGCGGCGGCGAGCAGGCAGATGAGCTGGATCGCAGCGAACACGACAAACGGGACGAAGGTGGGCATGAAGAAAGGCGCTCCTATCTTCACCGCATTGAAGGTGAAGCCTGCCGTGGCGAGAAGCCCGATGCCGAAGCCGATGATGCCGACGGTCATCGACTGAATAATGAGCATAATGCTGAGGCGGAAATTCGACATCCCCATCGCCTTCAATGCGCCCAGATGCTTCAGATTATCCAGCACGAAGGCGTAAAATGTTTGGCAAGAAATCGCGATACCCACGATGAGTCCCACGATGACGGTGGTCCCAAAGGAAATCGGGATGGAGGTATTTTTCACGAACCAGAAGACGGTGACCGTGTTGAAATCCTCGGGCTTGTTGAAATCAAACTCGCCATTCACATAAGCCTTCAGACCCGTTTTTTCCGCAATATCGCGGGCGGCTTCTTCCGGACTCACCCCTTCGGCGGGGGCCGCGATCACTGCGGAAAGCATTTTCCGCTGCGGCGGCGCGTATTGCAGCGCACGCTCATAAGTCGTCCAGACGTAAGGGCCTCCAGTGAACGAGCGCATGGATTTCGCGATTCCGACGACCCGCGCCTCGGTGTCGTTAATCTCGAAGGTATCGCCCATGCCGATCGGCTTTTTCGGATTGCTGGAGAGAAATTTCACCGCCAGCTCGTCGATAATCACGGTATTCGGCAAGCTGAGATCGGAGAGTTTCCCGGCGGTAAGCGTCTGGGGAGCACCCGCGAGTGATACCGAATCAATGCCGACGAGCTGGATAATCTTGAAAGCACCGCTATCCAGTTTCACCCGCTGGATGCCCGTGAAAAGCGGCATCGCCCAGCGGACGGAGGAAACCGAGCGGACACGGGCGACATCCGTATCCCGCATCGGGCTAGTTTCATTCACCTGAGTGACTTGTGGATCGACGACGTAGATCGGAGCATTGACGTTTTTCAAAGTCGCCGTCGTCCAGCGCATGAGTCCACAAAAAATCGCAAGCTGTTGCAGAATGAGAAACGTCGCGAAGAAAATCCCAAAGATCAGCATGAGATATTTGGCCGTGTCGCCGAAGAGCATTTTGAGAGCAAGACCGATCATGCAGAGAAAAGTGGGAAAAGAAGATTGAACCGCGAAACTAGCAAGAGGGTGGCATGGCGCAACCCTGCGTCATCGAATCGAGTGATTTTACAGCGCAGGTGTTTGAAACATGACTTTTTCCATTTTCAACCATGAGCGGCTTCTGGTTTATTTTCATTCATGCGAACGATGAATGAATGGCTCAACTCGGAAGAGACCGATGAGCCATTTACCCACTGCCTTTGCTGCCGAGTTCCATTGTTAGAAACCGATGCACCTTGGTTGGTGAATAAGGAAATCATTCACGACGAGTGCGTCTTAGAATATGCGATTTGCCAGCCGTGCCGGGATCAAGTCACGGACCAGCTCTCGGAAGAATCGAAAAAATCCGTGAGAAAGTTCCTTGAAACGGAGATCGACTGGGAGGAGCGAATCCAAGAGTTCATGTTGGTCGCTGATGCGACTGAGCGCTTTTGCAAATGCATTGTCTGCGCCACGCCGAGAGCGGAACTCACGGGCTTTGGCATCTCGGCGCTTTTTGACTCGGATGGATCATTGGTCACCGGTCCGCTCCCATTATTGATCTGCACCGCATGTATCGCGAAAATGACGGCGAACCTCTCCGAGGACAGTCGTGAGGTCTGGCGAAGATTTCTCGCAGAAAACTTCGTCGGCCCGCCCAGCGACTCCGGCTTTCCAGGGCTATTTTAGAGGCCAGAAAATCGGCGGCAGCTGAGATGGATTCCCCGCGAATCTTCATGTTCGATGTTTGTGGATTTTGATGTGGTAAGGAGAAGGGATTTGTAACCCCTTTTCCATAGTCAACTGCGCCTAACAGACTCCGGCTCATTTGAGAATCAGGAAACTTAGGTGAAGAAAGTCAGATGCCACTGGCGGGAGCTGTTAGTTTTTGAACCAGTTTTTCCAAGGTCCGTTTTTGACTTCGTAGTCATTGACGAAGCGCCACTCGACGATGGCGCTGCTTTTTAGATCGAGGTAATCGCGGACAGCGGGACTGAGGTCGATGCCTGCGGATTGATTCCGATTCGTCCGGGGGCGTTCTTTACCGAAGACATATTGCCAATGATCCACCTCGAACGGGCCGACATCTTCCCACTGCGCGTAGCAAATTTTCCCTTCGTGATGCACCGCGACCCAGCGGCCCTTACACACGGAAATGCCATCGCCGCGATAACTCTCCCAGAACCACGGAATGACTTCGGAAGCCTCCGGTCGATGGACTCCGCCTTTCATCACATCATTGTAGGGCAGTGCGATGTAGAACGGATTGAGACGAGGTATGAATTGGGCGGGCCTGAAGCCATTGCGCTTACTAGGATCATCGTAGCCGCCGAAGTTTTCCTGCCAATTTTGATCCCAAGCGCTCATGAGATTCGGCGTGGGATTATTTTCCGTCGGCTGCTCACCGATCCAGAAAATCGTAGCGACGACGCCGCGCTTCCACGTCGCGGATACTTGGAACTTATCCCGTGACTGCTCGGCCACGACTCGGGCGGTGGGAGGAACGCCGAAGGGGTCGCTCAACGAAGGAAGCGCCGCGCGGCGATCTTCGAGAAAGCTTTCATGCGCTTTGTCGAGACGCTCGGACAATGGCGACGCCGTAGCTGGGCTGCCGAGAAATAATGCGAATAAAATGGAATGCCGAATTTTCAAATCCCAAGTGAAAGATGGATCAAGCACCGCACAACGATCAAGCGAAGAAATGCTGCATGATTTTGGGCGATGAGTCAAAGTGAGAGAATTTTCCCTATTCTCACGGGGAAGGGCTTTTTTTAAATCGAGGAATGGGACCTGCATCTTTCTCAGTTCTCTTCACCAGTTCACCGGGAGAGATCCCAAGCGCGTAACCGATCCGGGCCAGCGTTTCCAGCGAAGGAATCCTTTCGCCCTTCTCCATATAGGTAATAAAGGATCGAGCTAGGCCAGTTCTTACCGATAACTCATTCATGGAAATACCTCGAGATTTCCTTAGAGAAGTAAGCTCTTTAGCAAAGGATTTCGCAACCGTTTCCGCCCATTTTCTAGCTTGCATCCTAAAACGCTGGCGAAGTTTGTTTTTTGCGATGCCTACACTATTGAGAATTTCATTCGTTTTTATTCGCGTCATTTTCATTGACGCCCATCCAGCTTCTCTCCATTTATTCACAGTCATGAAAAGTTTTACCTCCATCGCCGTCTTCTTCATCTCGCTTTCTCATACCTACGCGCTGGATGTGGATGCCGACGGCATGAGCGATGTTTTCGAGTCTCTCTACGGCGTCACCAACCCAGTCCTCGATCCCGATGGCGATGGGAAAACCAACCTCGCGGAGTCCTTGGCTGGCACTCACCCACTCCAGAGTTTCAGTTATTTCAAGGCGACTTATGCGGCAGGAACCTTGCCCGGTGATTACCAACTGGCGTGGCCCAGTGTGATCGGAAAAAATTATGCGTTCCGCATTTCGAATGATCTCACCAGTTGGCTCACCAGCCCGAACGACCCGACGGCAGGCACTGGGGCACTGCTAACCATTCAGAGTAACTACGCCATTCCGGGATCGAATAAGTCCTTCTATCAAGTGATGACCACACCTTCGGACGATCTGGATTCTGATGGCCTTGATGCATGGGAAGAACTCACCCTCAGCACCAGCGATTTCCTTTTCGGAGATGATGAGGATCTAATTCCCAGCGTCCTAGAAGTCGTCAATGGCACGAATCCATCATCGAATACATCCCCTGCCAGTAACTCGACCTATCTCGCTCTGGGTAATGAAGCGGATAGCTTTGAAATCTTTACCCCCGGCAATTAAATGATCTCTTCACCCTCTTTCTTGATGAAATTCATATACGTTTTACTCGCCGTGCTTCTCTTGCCGACGACGGTTTATGGCTATTGTTTCGATGCTTCGAATGGCACTACCATTAATACTAACTTTTATGTGGCACAATCATGGACCTTGGATACGACCCAGACTGCTTCAAATGTTCTGCCATTTACCGCTGCCGAGATTGCGAGTGATCGGCTAAAACACTCTGCAGAATGCTCTAGTCTCGATATGCCAAAAACAATTGAACTGAAGCCCGTTTCCATATCGAGCTTCGCCAAAAGGCTGGGTGTGCGGACCGAAGTTCTGATCCAGCCGTTGGGACCAGTTCCTGGAAATTATAGTTTCCGAAATATCCCCATTGTTAATAACAATATTCAATTCAGGTTAGAAACCACTTCAGGAGTGATCGTCGAAAGCTTTACATTCGTGATGGGTCAAAATAGTTTCACCGTTGGACAACAACTCAACTTCCGCATTGATCCAGAATCTGAACTATACGAAGAAAATCGGGCATTTGTCCGCCTTTATAATGGCAACGGTAATTTACTAGGTTCGCATGAAGTGACTTGGAAATGTGAATGCAAGGAATGCGGTGAAGCCACTGGGGCATCAAGACCAGGGATCGGCTCAGTCCGCTATGAAGTGCCATTCACCTCGATCCGCAACGGCAGAAATCCAATTGGGTTTGAATATTTCTCGGAGCAAATCACCAATGAAGGCCGCGAAAAATTGATTTATAATGGACAACAAGGAGCAATCAGTGGCGGCGCAGTAATCGTCAACTATAACTCCTCCAATCCTAATATCATCGACTCAGTAACTGCTGGTGGAATGATTGCCAATATCACTAGCGTACCGATCGCTGGGGATCCACAGCGATTCATCATCAAGGTAAGTTCTGATGCCGCGAATCCGATCACATCGCTATATCGGACGGTGATTTTTGAAAATACCACGGTCGGGGGGAATCCGGCACTGAGGGTCACTGAGACTCTATTCGGCAAGGTGACAGAATCAATCTACCAGAAACCGAATGCCACAACTTGGCAAGTGACGAGCGGCAATGGCTTGCGCCGTCTCACAGAATCGAGAGATATCACCAGTGTCATCGACCAAGAAACGAAGCGCGAAACGATCGAAGAACGCCGTGACAATACTGCCCCATTTGAGAAAGTTTCCGACCTCCGCACGGTGAGAAAAAAGTTTTCTTGGGGTTATGAGACCATCCAAGAAGTCATCGATCCCGATGGCCAAGCGCTGACGACCACTTGGGATTATTACGATGGCGCAGCAGATACAGGTCCACCGGGAAATCCATCCACCGTCGGTATCGGTCGTATCAAGTCGCTGACACGCTATGACGGAAATAACGAACTTCACTATTACTATGCCCCCGCCTCACTCGTCACCTATCAAAGGATCCATGAAACGATTCGTCCGTTCTCAGGCACCGCAGCACAACGCAAATCCGTGGAGAGTGAAGGCTATCATCTTGCGACGAATACTCAAACGACTCTTACAGAAACGTTCATCGGAGCAACTCAAGTAGGTAAAATGTCAGTGCAGCGCGACACTTACACAGGGATTTCCATCATCCGAGATTATTCGGATGCCACCAACTATCTTCAGAGACTCGTCGAGGCCGATCCTGCTTCAAATAGCTACAAAGAAAAGTATCCAGATGGAACGACTTCCGAGAATCAAGAATATCCAAGTGGCACGCTCTCCGTCAGACAATCAACGAGAGGCAACTTCGCGATCACTCCGCCTGCCACAAGAGAGGCTATCATCAATGGTGAC
>JANORE010000372.1:0-4103 GCA_031415155.1 Akkermansiaceae bacterium
GGGGCAAAATGCGATAGCCCAGGGCATCGCCCTGGGTAGAGAAATCCTAAGGAACTCAAGCCCTGAAAGGGCGAAATTTGATGCGCCACCTCCTGAAAAGTTCCGCCCTTTCAGGGCTAAACCATTTCGTCTACCCATTACCCAGGGCGATGCCCTGGGCTATCGCATTTTGCCCCGTTGGGGCAATCCAGCCCGACGTTTTCCACAAAATAGGAAGCGCGGCAGTATAAGCTCACGCCTCAAGTAGACCGCCACCGTAAGGTTGTGGTGCCGCTTTGTCTTTTTTCATAAATGCCTTCCGCATTTTCTCGAGAGCAGAGTTTTGAACTTGGCGGATGCGTTCGCGAGAAACGCCAAACTCGCGGCCAACGTCTTCCAACAACATCGGCTTCAGACCTGTCAGGCCGAAGCGTTCGTCGATGATCTTGCGTTCGCGCTCATTGAGGATGGAAAGCAGGCTGCTGATTTGATCCTGCATATTTTTGTCTGAGAGCGCGTCTAGCGGATTTGAAGCACTTTCATCGCTTATGATTTCGCCGTATTCCGTAGCCTCGCCGTAATTGACGGGTGCGTCCAGAGAAGTCGGGCGTTGTGCTGCTTGCTTGAGCATCGCGATTTTTTGGCGTGGAATGCCAGTCGCCTCGACAATTTCATCATCGGTTGGTTCGTGACCCAGAGTTTCCGTGAGGCTCGCGGCAATGCGGCGCAAGCGAGCGATTTTATCGACCATGTGAATGGGCAGGCGGATGGTTTTCGACTGATTCGCTAACGCGCGCTTCATGGATTGCTTGATCCACCACGAACCGTAAGTGGAAAGTTTGCCGCCCTTTTCGGGGTCAAAGCGATCGACCGCTTCCATGAGGCCGATGTTTCCCTCAGAGATTAAGTCGCTCAGTGAGAGGCCGTAACCCGAATAATCGCGGGCGATTTTGACGACGAGTCGGAGATTGGCACGGATCATGTGATCGCGAGCTGCTGCATCGCCCATCTTGATTCGTTCAGCGAGTGCGTTTTCTTCTTCAATAGTAAGAAGTGGCGTTTTCGAGATTTCACTGAGATAGAATTTAATGCTGCTATCAGATTCTTGTGACATGGTATTTAGGGTGAGGTTATCAACTAAGTATTCGAAAAAATCCTCCGTGTAGATTCAAAATTTACTACGAAAATAAAACAGATAAATTTCAATGAACTTTTGAATCTGGTTTCCGTATTTCATCGAACAATGATTGAAGCTCGAACCTTCAGTCTGGAGGTTACAGTTGTAATTATAACAAATACCAAATTATGAAATCGTTATTTAAATCATGTGTCTGCCTACTCAGCATCGTCGGCTTGTCGGCAGGATCTTTATCAGCAGCCGAGAAAAAAGACATCGTCGATACGGCTGTCGCAGCAGGTTCATTTAAGACGCTCGCCGCCGCGCTGACGGCTGTAGATCTTGTCAAAACGCTTAAAGGCGACGGCCCATTTACGGTCTTCGCTCCCACGGACGAAGCGTTCGCGAAATTGCCGGCAGGAACGGTTGAAAGTCTTTTAAAGCCAGAAAATAAGGCAAAGCTGGTAGATATTTTAACTTACCACGTCGTCGCAGGCGATGTGGGTGCAGAAGCAGCCATGAAGCTGAAAGAGGCAAAGGCACTGAACAAGAAAATGATCACACTTGAGGTTAAAGATGGTGCCTTATTCCTCAATAAGTCCAAGGTGACCACTGCCGATGTGAAATGCACGAACGGTGTGATTCACATCATCGATACCGTCTTGATGCCGCCAGCAGACAAGTAATCGAGCCTTCGAGGGAGTTACTCAAAAACGAGAAAAAGTTTGCAAATACCCGTTTCAACGCAATTAATGCGTCGAGACGGGTCATTTGCCCAATCCATGACGATATCGATGCCTCTCAAATTCCGGTGAAATCCCCCGACCTCACATCACGCGAGATGATTTTACCCAAGATCGCAGCAGGCGAATCTCACGCCATGAGTGCGTGTATCACAAAATATGGAACGATGGTCTGGTCGATCACCAAAAACTACATCCATGATGTCACTGAGGCAGAAGATCTGGTCCAAGAAATATTCACGGAAGTGTGGAAAAAAGCGGGGACTTTTAATCCTGCGATGGCTGCCGAAAGCACCTTCATCGGTTTAATCGCCCGACGCAGATCGGTTGATTTTTTACGCCGCAAAAATCGTAGACCAGAATTTGAGCAACTCGAAGTCGCGAAGTCATTGATCCAACCGATGACGGACGAGTCATCGGTGAGTTGCGATCCGGATGCGGTTCAATCTTCACTCGCCAGTTTGCCATCTGAAACTCGTCATCTCTTTCAACTATTCTTCGAAAATGGTCTCACCCATCCCGAAATCGCGGAAAAAACGGGTCTGCCACTTGGCACCGTAAAAACTCGCCTCCGCCGAGGCCTCATCTCGATCCGTGAACACCTGCAAGCCATCGGCAACCCTAACTCTCACTCGGCATCATGATTCCGTCTGATACAAAGCTCCGTTTTGATGAACTCAGCGCAGGCCGCGCCATGGGAGATTTGAGCATGGAAGAAGAGCATGAATTGATTTTGCTAGGTGAACAATTCGGCATCGGCCCGGATCCCACATGGGGTCTGATCGTTAGAGCTTTAGAAATCGAGCCTTTAGGACATTCGGGTGAAATGCTGCCCGCGAGTCTCGCGCTGCGTTTGCATCAATATGCTGACAAAATAACGGATCATCACGATGAGCCGATTTCAAAAATACCAGCTCCGGGTTGGGGAAATTTTCTCAAGCATCCTTTCACGGGTTGGGCAGCTGCGGCTGCAATCACCCTCATCGTGTTCATGGATCGCGGAGAACCCTCTCCGCTATCAGATGCACAGGCTGAAACTCTTCTTCGTAAGGAAGCGAGTGATCTGATTGAGCGGAAATTTGAGGGAGCGGGTCAGTTCGCGCAAGCGAGTGGCAAAGTGATATGGAGTGATCGACTTCAAAAAGGTTACATGGCTCTTACGGGCCTCCCGGTCAACGATTCCAAGAAATCGCAATATCAGCTTTGGATTGTCGATCCTAAGCGGGATGAAGCACCCGTTGATGGAGGAGTTTTTGATATTTCAACAGATCGTGCCATCGTTCTGATCCCCATTGTCGCCAAGCTCTCACTTACGAACCCACAAGCATTTGTGATTACTTTAGAGCAGTCCGGCGGTGTCGTGAAATCCAAGCAGGAGCACGTCGTCGCACTCGCTAAAAACTAGAACTCTAGTGCGTCAGTGTTCCGCCATCCACGGATCTAAAGAACTCCGCCCAAATAAATCCGGCATGAGGATCAAAATTACCCCGGAAACACGATTGGAAAACTATTGGAATGGCGACTCGTTAGTCCGTGTGGCCAAGGCGCATCGGGAATGGCGAATTGTTTTGGCTGATTTCCTCAGACTTAGAGCCGAAAAAACGCTCAATCATCCCCATTTTTCACAACGAATTCTGAAAATCTACAACGTGGTCGGAACCCGGCTCGGATCACGCCGGAAGCCATCTAACAAAAGAAATTCCTTTTCGGTGATGGGATACGGACCAGAAAATTCAATGGCTCGGCTACTGGCCAAGCGAGTGCGACAGGCAAAAGCTTGGCGGTTTTTAAGATAATAGAGAATGAAATATTGCTGATTGCGATTGTTCGCTTCGGCCAGGAAATCTGGCAATCCGCGTTTTGAAACGAAAGTCCCTAAGTCGGGATAAATGCGAGACTGTGATGTCAGCCTCGTAAATCCGAACGATTCTGGCTCTTTTCGGACGAGCATGATTTGGTCGTCCGCTGCCACGGACATGACTTTTTCGACCACTGCATTCTCGATTTGCGCGCAGGAATGTAACAAAATTCCAGCGACCGTGATTATGGCAAATTTCAAAGTTCGAGAGAGATTCATCGGGGGCAATTTACAGACGATTTTGTGTACGATCTACCCGGATCAAGGCGTCGATCAATCGGGTATTAGGTCGGTTTCCTTCGGAGTCGATAAAGAAAGCAGTCTCCATCGGCACGAGAAATTCTACCGCAGAATTGATGCCGACGAGTCGTCCATATGCATCCACGACCGGGCCGCCGCTGTCTCC
>JANORE010000373.1:0-1874 GCA_031415155.1 Akkermansiaceae bacterium
GGCCACGGCGCGGACGACTATGTGGCGGGCCAGCAAAACGGCCTAGCCGTGCTTTCACCTGTCGATGACGCGGGGAAATTCACCGAGGAAGTCGGCCTCGATGAACTCGTCGGCGTCCACGTTTTCAAGTCGAATGGGCGCATCATCGAGATCCTCGCCGAGAGTGGACATCTTCTTGGCCAAGAAGTCTACAAGCACTCGTACCCGCATTGCTGGCGCTCGAAAACACCGATCATTTTCCGCGCGGTCGAGCAATTCTTCATCTCGCTAGAAACACTGCGTGGTGAGGCACTCGCAGAAATCGACAAGGTCGAGTGGCTGCCAGCCTGGGGTAGAAATCGCATTTACGGCACCGTCGAATCCCGCCCAGATTGGTGCATCTCCCGCCAACGCACTTGGGGCGTGCCGCTGCCGGTTTTCTTTAGCGAAACGGGGGAAGTCATCATTTCATCAGACCTCGCACTCAAGGTCGCCGCACTGGTCGAGAAAGAAGGCACGAATGTCTGGTTCGAAAAATCCGATGCCGAACTCGCTGTTTTGTTAGACCTGCCTGCTGGCTCGAAAAAATGCCGTGATACGCTGGATGTCTGGATCGATTCCGGCTGCTCGCATCACGCGGTTTTAGACGCACATCCGCAGCTCCATTGCCCCGCCGATCTCTATCTGGAGGCCACCGACCAACACCGCGGCTGGTTCCAGAGCTCGCTCATGCTCAGCACTGGCTTCCGTGGCCATGCACCTTACAAAACCGTGATGACCCACGGCTTCGTCGTCGATAAGGACAAAAAGAAACTCGCGAAATCGGATGCCGGGAAAGCCGGGAAACCGACCGATGCCGCGTATTTCTACAACCAATACGGCGCCGACATCGTCCGTCTCTGGGTGTCTTCCGTGGATTGGCAAAACGAAGTTCCCTTCGGCGAGGACCTCTTCAAGCAAGTCGCGGAACCGTACCGCCGCCTGCGCAATACGCTGCGGATTTTGTTAGGAAATTTGGATGGTTTCACGCCCGTCACCACTCCAGAATTCACGCTGCTGGACCGCTGGATTCTCGAGCGTCTTCACTCCGTGACTGCCGAGTGTCTTAAAGCTTACGAAGCCTACGAGTTCCGCAAAGTCTTCAATGCGCTCAACCAATTCTGCACCGCCGATCTCTCCGCCATTTACATCGATGCGACGAAGGACCGGATGTATTGCGACGCGGCAGATTCCCCGCGCCGTGCTGCCTCCCAAGCGGCGATGCATGAAATTTTTATGACGATCGCCAAGCTACTCGCGCCGATCCTCGCCTACACGGCTGACGAGGCATGGGAGCACGCGAGTTTCACCAGTGGCACGATCCATGAGCAAGATTTCCCCGCAGCGAATCCAGCATTCACGCCCGGCGAGGCGACGCTGCAAGTGACGCGATTATTTGAAATCAAGTATGCCATCCAGACCGCCATCGAGAGCCGCATCCAAGCGAAAGAATTTACCCGCAACAACGAGGCTCACGTCACACTCAGCATTCCCGCCAGTGATGCTTCGCTGTTAGAAATGCTGAACAATCGCGACTTCGCCACCGAGTTCTTCATCATCGCCGGGCTCACCGCCACCCTCGGAGAAACCCTATCGGCCACTGCGTGCAAGACCGACCTTCCACTCTGTCCGCGCTGCCGCAAGCATGAGCCGTTGATGGAAAGTGGATTGTGTGAGCGCTGTACGGAAAAGGGATTTGCAATCCCTTTTATAAGGAGAGTCGATGAATGAAAGGACCGATCCTCCGCAAAGGAATTTTAAATCCCTTCTCCCCATTCATTTGACGCTCATATTTCCCGATTTTTGAAAGGCAACGTCGTTTGGCGTTCACGGATGGAAGACAAACTCCCTTGTTG
>JANORE010000374.1:0-10623 GCA_031415155.1 Akkermansiaceae bacterium
CGACCGAGTGGAAGTATCAATACCACATACACATGCGTTAAATGGTAGATTATTTGCTCGTCTCAGAGTCAATCTTTTAGCTGAGTAGTTACAGTCGAACTAAAATTTCTATCCTTAAAATCGTTGCTAGCAATCGACACCCCTTTTGAATCATGAAACCTATCAATCTTCTACTCATAACCATCATTGCTTCTGGCTCGCTCTGCGCTCAGACCGACCGTTGGGAACTTTCCGACGACGGTGGCATCCGCACTGATTTTGCGACGCTATCACGCGGCCGAGACCACGCCGACCACATCGAGATGGCTGGCCGCTCGGTGAACGCCATCATCCGCTGGAAAGTCACCGCAGACGGCAGCATGGAGCTCGATCGTTGGGTCCGCTGGCCTATGCTGCGGGAGAAAAAAGATGATACCCACGCATCGGCAAACCACGCGTTTCTCTCGGTGGATGATCCGTTGCCCTTGATCGATGGCGCTGTCTATCAGGCCGACAAGGCCTCCGCGTTCCGCATCCACGGGATGCTCGCTTGGACCGAAACATCAGACAAACTCAGCGTCACCCGTAAGATATTTCCGGCAGTTCATCTACCATGTTTGTTAGAGCAATGGGAAATACGTAATAACTCGAAAGCACCGGTGGAAGTCCAGATTCCGATCTTGCCAAAGCAATCGACCCAGCCGCGCGAAAATTTCCTGTGGAACGCCCACCACATTCGCACCGAGTGGATCGGTGGTGGGCGGCATCGCCTGCTACCCGGCGAGACACTGCACACCGGTATGGCCTTCTCCAGCCGTGAGGAAAACGGACCCGCGCACTACCCGGATCTCGCTGCAGAATGGGCCGCGCGCGAGACATTCATCCGCAACCTCAATGAGTCGTTAGTTCTGAAAACCTGCAACGACGCAGTGGACCGGCTGTTTGCTTTTTCCAAACTGCGGACTGCCGAGAACGTCCTCGCCACCCGTGGTGGTCTGATGCACGCGCCGGGCGGCTTCAACCGCTACCTCGCCGCGATCTGGTGCAACGATGAGAACGAATACGTCAGTCCCTTTTTCCCCTTCCTCGGTGATGCCGCAGGCAACGAGTCCGCACGCAATGCCTACCAATGGTTCGCGAAGTATATGAACCCAGAATTCCGGCAACTGCCCTCCTCCATCGTTGCCGAAGGCCGCGGAACTTGGGGTGGTGCGGGCGACCGTGGTGATGCGGCGATGACCGCCTACGGGGCTGCCCGTTGGGCGCTTGCCACTGGCGATGTCGCACTGGCCCGCGAGGTCTGGCCTTTCATCGAATGGTGCCTCGAATTCTGTCAGCGAAAAATAACCGCCGACGGTGTGATCGCATCCGATCGTGATGAACTCGAAGGCCGATTTTCTTCCGGGAAGACTAACCTCGCCACTTCCACGCTAACATACGATGCTCTGCTTTCCTCCGCATATCTCGCCGAAGCACTGGGCGAGCCTCGGGAAAAAGCCGAACTCTATCGCAAGCGGGCCACCGAACTCGGCAAGTCGATCGAATCCTTCTTCGGTGCAACCATCAATGGAAACAAAACCTACCGCTACCACGAGGGTCTCGAAAATCTGCGCGCATGGATTTGTCTTCCTCTAACGATGGACCTTTTTGATCGTTCCAAGGGCACCATCGACGCACTATTTTCGCCCGACCTGTGGACGAAAGATGGACTACTCACCGAAGCTGGCAGCACCACCTTCTGGGATCGCTCGACGCTTTACGCCTTGCGCGGTGTCTTCCGCGCCGGTGACCCGGACCGCGCGGCGGAGTATCTGGACCGCTATGCGCGACGCCGCTTGTTAGGCGATCACGTTCCTTATTGCGTCGAAGCATTTCCCGAACAAAACCAGAGTCATCTTTCAGCTGAGTCCGGCCTCTACTGCCGCATCTTCACCGAGGGTGTCTGCGGCATCCGCCCTATCGGATTCGACAGCTTCACTGCCCTGCCGCGAATACCGAAGACCTGGCCGGGCATACAACTCTCGAAGATCCGCGCCTTCGGTCGCACCTGGGATTTTGAGGCGACTCGCAAACCCGACGGCGTTGAAGTGCTCGTCACCGCAGGTGGAAAAGTCGCCTACCGCGAGACCCGCGCGGAAGGCAAAGAACACGTCATCAAACTCCCCTAAAATAGGGAGGATTTATGGAGCCAGTTCGATGACACATGCCTCCAAAGCATTTGTGCATGAAGGTATCACTCCATCGCGCATCAAGTCTGCGCCGGAGAATGATTTACCTTCCTGCGGCAACGCAGCACGACCGGGAGCGGGGTTCATTTCGCGCACGGTGTAGCGCTTGGCGGAATCGAGACCTTGCGGTTTTACAGGCAACGCTTGGCCGTTCTGCAATTGAAATACGAACATGGCCGCACGCGTGCGATCGAGTGAAACATAATTCAACGCGCCGCGCGCCGCGCCGTGTGGGCGTTCCAGGCGATACAGTTCTCCAAGATGCGTCACGTCGCGAATCTTTTTATAGGCACTGATCGCGCCTGCGCAGACGATCTTGTCTTCATCGGAAAGCTTCGCGAGATCAAGGTCCATGCCAAATCGCCCGCTCATCGCCACACCGCACGCAAAGTGCATCGGACGATTTCCCATGTGGGTAACGTGTGCGGAAATGGTCATGGCGGGGAAGAAATACGAGTAATCCCATTGCATCGTCACGCGGCGAGCGGCATCTGTATTGTCGCTAGGCCAGAACTCGTGAAAATATTTCATCGACCCATAGTCCACGCGTCCACCGCCGCCAGCGCACAGCATCAACTCGGTTTTCGGGAATGTCTTCGCCGTCTTGTCCATCAATTTGTATAACTCACGAGTATAGTCAATCCATAGATGGGATTGTCGATCAGACGCGAGATACGAAGAACCTGGCTGCGTGAGGAAGCGGTTGCAATCCCACTTACCATAACTGACGCCCGGTACACCTAAGGCTCCTTTGATCACTTCCCACTCAAACGCCTGCACTTCGGGGCGAGTTAGATCAAGGGTGAGTTGGTTGCGTTGCAAATCTAACTCGCGCTTCGGCTGGGCGATCACCCAATCAGGATGTTTCTCAAATAACTCACTCTTTGGATTCACCATTTCAGGTTCGATCCAGATTCCAAAGCGTAAGCCGCGCTTGAGTGCTGATTCGGCGAGCGGCGCGAGTCCGTTCGGTAAACGCTTTTTGTTAGGCTCCCAATCGCCGAGTCCCGCGCGGTCATCAACACGCGGATATTTGTTTCCGAACCAGCCATCGTCTAAGAGAAACAACTCCGTGCCGATTTGCTTTGCGGGTTCATAAAGTCCCTCGATGCGATTGAAGTCGAAATCAAATCCCGTGGCCTCCCAGTTGTTGAGGAGAACCTCGCGCGGCTCATGCCCGTCGCGGAAGCCAAAGTCCCGCGCCCATGCGTGGAACTTTCGACTCATATCACCCACGCCCTTGTCGCTCCAAGCCCAGATCATTGCCGGGGTGGTGAAAATTTCGGCAGGCTTTAAATGATACGTCGAGGTAAAGGAATTCACGCCCGACATCACTCGGACGCTCTGTCCAATGTGATCGAAGTCGCAGCGGAAACTGCCCGACCACGCGAGCGATCCAGCCAATACACGACCGGAGTTCTCACTCGGGTCACCGTCGAGCGAGAGGATGAAGGAAGGATTGCGAAATTGGTGAGCACGCAGGCCGATTTTGGAATCAAGAACCTTTGTTCCAGGCGTTAGCAACTCGGTGACAGGATTCATTTCATTCGACCAGTCGCCGTGAAACTGGGTCAGCATGACATTGTTAGGCGCCAACACGAGCGAAGCTGAAGCCATGCGCTCCAATTTCACCACGCCGGATTCACGATGACGAATTTCAGTCCATTGCTCCACGACATCTTCTTCACGGTACGTGCGAAAACAGAGTAATACCTCAAACATATAAGAGGGGTCGCGCAATTTGATGCGCACCACTTCACGCCCAGCAGCTTCATTCGTTCGCGTCAAACTTTCGTAGCGCAACGCCGTCGAAGTATTTCCATCAGCATGAACGACCTGTAGCGCTGGCTCGTGGATATAACCGTCGCCCGCTTGTGGATAAGCCTCGTCATTACGTTGCGATTTTTGATCATCGCCGTTAACACCAAGTGGCTTTTGGTAAAGCCGACCATCATCTCCAACTTCAAAGTTCAAAGTAAAACTCTTCGTCCCGAGGCTAAAGGTCTCGGAAGGTCCAAGCGCGACGGGTTTCACGGCTCCGTCTATCATTACAATCTCTGCATCCGCCCAGTCCGCGTGATCACTGGTGACACCGTCGCCACCGTCGGTGACGCGGAGTAACAGCGTCTTGATACCAGAAAGCTCCACATTCAATGCCTTGGCAGCCTTGCCGCCCGTCATGATCCCGCTCCGCCAGAGTTCTTTACCATCGCCCATGACGATGAACTCGACGCTACCTTCGCCCTTTGCGCCATCATCCACGCCCACTCGGGCGCTAAAGCGGCTGGCCTTTCCGCCGAGATCCACACGCAGTTTGCTACCAGCATGGGTGCCGACTCCTTGGCTGAATTTTTTTCCATCAATGCTCATGGGTTCTCCCGAGATACCGAAGTCTGCTTTAGGGGTGCCCCAGTCGCTCGTCATCTGACCAAGGTCGAGCGTTGAGAGAGACACGATTTCGGCGAACAAATGATGGCTACCGCAAAGCAACACGCACATAGTGATGGGATTCAAAGATAAAACTTTCATGATATTAATTAGAAGAACTTGAAGTTAGAACGAAAACTGGGTAAGTAGAGCCTTCATCACATGATGGATGTAACAGGCTATTGAGGCGTGATATGGATCTGCCAAAGGTCATTATTACCGCCATGATAGTCATGTTGGATAATATTTGCTCCGTTTAGAGTTGAAGCTCCTTCGACAGTCAAACATTTGTCGCTACTCTGATTGATGATTCTGTAGTAGCCGCCCCCAGAATCAATAATTTGCCACCTATCGGATGATCTATTGGCGTATTTGCGTTGCACAATGGCTGGGTATTTTGGCTGTGAAGCTTCGGTAGCTGCCACACATTTATCGCTGTGAACACTGACCAAGCTATAATAATTACCGCCCAAATTTGTGATGTTCCACTTCTCATTGCGCCCGGATGACAATGGCCACTGAATAAGTTGGGTGCCGCTGGCGGTAGAGTTTTCAGGAACATTCAATACTCTTCCGCTTCCTTTGTTTACAATCACGTAGGTGCCATTTGTAGGACTCACTCCTATCAATGGCGGCGGAGGATTCGGATCTCCATTTGCTGGCGGATTCTTGGACACATAAATTCTAATGATGACCACTCCGTGAGCGGGAACGTCCACACTGTAAGAAGACATGTTTCCAATGCCACTGTGGGTCCACAGATCCCTGACCTGATGATTTCCGCTCAAGCCTAGATCATTTTTAAAATCGACGCTTCTTGTCTGGGTGGTGTCGTCCCTGTTGAATAAGGCTACGACTCTGTCGCCGTTAGCGGTAGTTCCCTCCCAAATCTGGCTTTTTGAATCACTTAAAGTTCTTGTTAAGGGTTTTCCGAAAAAACCTTCTGCATTGAGGCTAGTAAGCTCAGAATTCCTCAAATAATTAGCATTTACATCACCACCGATGTCGCTGTAACAATCGCCAAACTCCACCGCAGCTCCTGAAATGAATCGAATCGTTGTGGCAAACTTTCTTTCGGCATCGGTCGCATTATTATGGTAAGTGACAAAGTCTGGCGAGGCGATGAATTTGCCCTTGCCTGTGATATCAGACGACCAAGCAAGTCCGTCAAAGACGTTACTCGCCATAGGCCATGAGAAATCACGCACGGTACCCCTGGAGTCACTGCTTGTATGATACCACAAGTTTTCAACATAGTCACCGACCACTCTGATGTTGTCACCATATTTTCTCTCGTCTTCCAAATGGTTGTGACCAATGGGTAAACACAATGTTAAGATCAATCGATTTCCGGCAGCCTGCCTCGTCCAATCCAAGAGTGTCATTGTCTGCGCATGACCATAGGCTTGTTCATACTCTCTTAAAAAATCAATTTTCAAGAGATCCACACCACAACCAATAAAGTAGTCAACCATGCCTTGGATATAATTCTGAGCTCCCGGTTTGGTTGTATCGATTTGATACCATTTTTCAAACGTTTTGTCACCCCGGGTGATGCTCTTAATCGTAAAATTCGTACCTTTTATCTTAAGCTTTTCATCATCTGCTATCGATTTAAGAACCCATCCTGGGCTATGATAGATTCCAAATTTCATTCTCTTGCTGTGAACATAGCCTGCCATCTCAGTCCACCCGCCAGTCCAGGTGTCACTTTGAGTAGTGACATATCCGTCTGGATTGTGCCTTGTGCCTGCTAACCAACCATCAAGACATATCCAGTCATATCCATAGTTCTTGAAATTACGAGCCATCCAATCGGTCTGATTCTTTAAAAACTGTTCACTGAGATTCGAACCGATTCCGCCATAAGTAAACTGCTGAACTTGCGTAGAATGCCAGCCCATATAAGCCTTCCCTGCATTAGTGTATGTCGTTGACGGCCATGATTCCTTGACTGGGGTGGCTCCATTCAAGGTGGTCGCCCCAGTAAGGACGATCTGGCTTTCGATTACATTACTACCGCTCTTGTTTTCACAGAGATCGCAATCAGCCGCCTGCCCATAAAGAGCGAGGGAGATGAGTGTTACCAAGGCGATGAATGATGGCATGACAGGACATTGCAAATTCACGTCGGTTACGGGTTTGGAACTAGCTCCCACTGGTCCTGATTGCCGCCAGAGTAGTTCATTTGGATGATACTATTTCCGCTCGAAATCTCTGCATTCTGCACGGTCATACACTTTCCGCTGTTTTGATTGACGAACCTGTAATACCCATCTCCAGAATCGAGGATTTGCCATTTATCATGAACTCCGCCATAATAGTACCATTGCCCTACCGTCGCCCCATCGGCATATGAGGCACCCAAGACGGTGACGCACTTATTGCTGCTCACATTGATGATGCTGTATGAATTTCCTCCTACATTTGTGATTGTCCACTTCTCATGATTGGTTGGTGACTGCGTCAACTGAACAAGCGAAGCACCGTCGGCAGTGGAGTTACCCAGAGCATTCAAGACTTTTCCACTATTTCGATTTTTAATCGTATAGTTACCATTTGCCGGGCCCACTTCAGCGATGAGATGGACCTGCCAGAGGTCACTGTTTCCGCCGGTATAGCTCTGTTGGACGACACTTCCTCCGTCAGTGGTTACCCCGTTCTGAATTGTCATGCACTTGCCACTGTTCTGATTGATGAATCTGTAGTAACCACCACCGGAATCAATGATTCTCCACCTGTCATTTAAAGCGTTTGAAAAATCCCACTGAACGACCCCAGCACCATTGGATTGCGAAGCTCCGGAAACGGAAACACACTTATCGCTATTTACATTGGTGATACTGTAGTAATCGCCGCCTAGATCCAAGATTCTCCACTTTTCATTATCTCCATATCCCCGTGGAAACTGGATAAGCTGAGTGCCATTAGCGGTGGAGTTGCCAGGAACATTTAGTAACTTACCGCTGTTTTTGTTGGAAATCACGTAGGTTCCGTTTGTAGGTTTTACTCCTATCAATGGTAGTGGCGGATTCGAATCTCCATCTTCGGGAGGTATATTGTAAACATAAATCCTTATGACTACCACTCCATTGGCGGGAACGGTGACGCTGTAAGAAGAATCGTAACCAACCTTGTTGTGCGTCCACAAATCTCTTATATTGTGTTCTCCACTCAAACCTAAATCATTTTGGAAGTTAACGCTTCGTGTCTGGTTATAACCGTCCCTGTTGAACAAGGCGACGACCCTGTCACCATTTGCCGTAGTTCCCGCCCAAATCTGGCTTCTTGGATCGCTTAGATTCCTGGTTAAGGGTTTTCCGAAAAATCCTTCGGCATTGAGATCAGTCAATTCCGTGTTTCTCAAATAGTTGGCATTTGTATCGCTGCCGATGTCACTGTAGCTGTCGCCGAATTCGACTGGTGCACCTGAAATAAATCGTATCGAGGCTGCAAATTTCTTTTGAGCATCAGTCCCATTATTTTGGAACGATACATAGTCGGGGGATGCAAAAAATTTTCCCTTACCTGTAATATCAGAGGTCCAGCAAAGCCCGTCGAACACGTTACTGGCCACAGGCCATGAAAATTCACGCACGGTCCCCCTAGAGTCATCGCTTGTATGATACCATAAGTAATTATCATAATCACCGACTACACGGATGTTATCACCATATTTCCTTTCGTCCTGGAAATGATTTTTACCAATGGATAGGCATAAAGTGATCACGAGATCATCACCAGCAGCTTCTCTCATCCATCTGATGAGTGTCACCATTTGTTCATGGCCATACGCTTGCTCATATTCTCGCATGAAATCAGCCTTCAGTAAATCAACACCGCAGCTAATAATATAATCAATATAGCCTTTAACATATTGTTGCGCTCCCGGTTTGGTTGTGTCGACAATATAAACATCGCCAGAGAGTTTGTCTTCGCGAGTGACGCTCTTGATGGTGTAGTTTGTGCCTTTGATTTTATTATTTAAATTATTCGCGATGCCTTTTGGAATCCATGCCGGGTTGAAATACATCCCGAATTTCATACCTTTGCTATGGATGTAGCTTGCCATTTCAGTCCACCCCCCGGCCCAAGCGTCGCTTTGCGTGGATATGTATCCGTCGCTATTGAACCTTGATCCTGCTCCCCAGCCATCAAGACAGATATAATTGTATCCGTAGCTTTTAAAGTTGGCTGCCATCCAGTCGGTCTGATTTTTTAAGAACTGCTCGCTGATGTTTGATTGAATTCCACCATGTGAAAACTGCTGAACAAACGTAGAATGCCATCCCATATATGCCTTCCCAGCATTGGTGTAAGTCGTTGAAGGCCCATAGTCCAGAGTCTGCAAATTTGTAAAGACTTGGAGGCGACCAAAGAGCTTGCCTTCGACACTGATCGATTTTGGGATACTGATTTTGACGGTATCGGTCGTTCCCGTATCGGCGATCGTCACCCTTGTTCTACCGACGGCAATATCCTCGGCAGGACCATCTGGAATTCTAACGGGCGTCCAATTTGTGAGATCACTACCATATTCAAAGGTTTGGACCGTATCCGCGAGCGAGAGATCCAAACGGGAATAGGTGAACTCGAAGTCGGTGGCGGTGACGACAAGACTCGGCTGTATCGATGGGTCGGAGGCGGATGGGTTACCGTTGAGGGCGTATTCGACCAAGTTAGTGATACCGTCATTTTCTGGGTCCGCAGTGGCTCCTTGTAGTGATGGAATAAGGCCGAATGCGGGAGTAGAGGCCCACAAGGCGAAGTTCGATATTCCGACGACAAGGGTGCCAGTGCCGGTGAAATTGGCACTGGCAATTGTCCCACCTGCGCCGGTGGCACTATAGGTTCCGGGAACCTGTTGATTGCCTCCGAAGAACAGTGTGTTCACTCTTTCCATCCCGGTGAGATTCACGGTTCCGCCATCAATGATGAGCCTGTTGGTATCGGCAATGGATGAGCCCGTGACCGCCAGCGAACCGCCTGTGACCGTGGTTTCACCGGTGTAGGCATTCGCGCCGGACAGAACCATCGTGCCACCTCCTGCCTTGGTCACACCCATATTCCCATCGATATTGGAGAAGGTTCCGGTCACATTCAGGGTGGCACCGCTTTCGACGTTAAAAGTCCGCACTCCGCCTGAGACGACATTGACGGCACTAATGGTGGAGGTGCCAGCTCCGACCGTGACATCACCCTGCAGTTTGTAGCTGCCATACGTCGAATTGGAAAAACCGCCGCTACTCAAGTTGCCGCCGTTCAGGGTGAGCGCACCGAGGTTCACACTGTAGTCCCAGTCCATGGTCATTAGACCTCCGCTGGCGATCGTCACCGATCTTGGGGTAATATAGCCTCCAATGGTGTTGTAGTTCTTCAGCAACACGGTGCCACCATTGTTGATGTACACACCGTTGGTAGCGGCGACGGCACCTTCACTGGTGAGTGCTAAAGTGCCACCGCTCACGGTGGTCGTGCCAGTGTAGGTATTCGCGCCCGAGAGGGTCATCGTACCGAGTCCCGCCTTGCTGATGTTTGCGTTATTGTTATCGGTGATTGAAGCGGTGATAAGTAAGTCAGTTACTGCCGCACCGTCAGCGACGGTGAAAGTGACGTTGGGGGCCACTTCTTGGCGAATGCGAATACGACCAGCGATCGTTGCCGTTTGGGAACTGGCGAAAGTATTGACCGCAGCAGCACCCCATTCGAGCTGAGGTCCGTCCGTGGTGGTGGTGCCACCGTTGGACTGAAGGATGCCACCGGTCATGTTCACTCCGTCTGTCATGGTAGACCAGATGTGGATCCCGCCCGCCGCAGTGACGGTGCCGCCATTGATGTTGAGACTGGTCACTGATTGGCCACCATTGTATCCTAAGCCTGTGCTGTCTCCCGTGGTGACAACCGTGGCACCAGCATTGACAGTGAGGATGTCTTTGATGGGACAATTACCGTTGTTAGAAGTGAGCGAGAGCGTGCCGCCGTTCACGGT
>JANORE010000375.1:0-3742 GCA_031415155.1 Akkermansiaceae bacterium
CTACATCAATGGCGACGAGCAAAACTGCCTCGACGTCGCCGCCCAAGCCCCCTGCCCCATCACTACCGTCGGCTTTGCTGCCGATTGTATCCTACGCATCACAGACCTCAACTACGAGACCGACCGTAGCTCATTCACCCTCAACGGTGTTTCCTATTCCACTCGCATGACCGGCGAGTTCAACGTCCGTAATGCCGCCATGGCCATCGCCGCCGCCACCTTCGCCGGCCTAACAGCCGATGAAATCCGCGATGGCTTGGAAAGTTTCGACGGAGTCGCCCGCCGCCAAGAACTCAAAGGCGAGGTCAACGGTATCAAGGTCATCGACGACTTCGCTCACCACCCCACCGCCATCCGCCTCGCGGCGCAAAGCCTACGCCAGCGGCATCCGGATTCCCGGCTTTGGATCTTGTTTGAGCCACGCTCGAACACCACCCGCCGCGCCGTTTTCCAAAACGAACTCGCCGAGGCTCTCGCTCTAGCAGACTTCGCCATCGTCGCCGCCATTCCCGATCTCCACAAAATCCCAGAAAATGATCGGCTCGATCCCGATAAGCTTTCTGCGGATATCGCCCGCCTTGGCGGTCAAGGTTGGTATCTGCCAGACATCGAAACGATCATCGGCAAGGTGAAGGAAAAAGCTCTACCGGGTGACGTCATCGCTGTTCTCAGCAATGGCGGCTTCGGTGGGATTCACGAGAAATTACTCGCAGCACTCGCTTGAGTCAACATGGCTTATCAAGCCTGCGGAAAATGAAGTGACCGGGTGAGCCACTCATCGATTTCCTGGATGAGTTGCGGATAATTTACCGCCTCAAACGAATGTCCACTGTGAGCGACTTCTACCCACTTTTTCTCACAAGTGGCGGATTGGAAGGCATCGCGGCCATCTTGGATCGGCACGACATCATCGGCATCGCCGTGAATCAGTAGCCAAGGCTGAGTCACCGCTTCAGCGGCCAGCAGCGTGTTTCCAATCAACTGAAGATCATCCACATATTTCTGTGAAAGCGGGAAATTTTCATCCTCCCAAATACAGCCGACATCGGGTGTGACTTCAGAAAATTCGCGCGCTACGAAGTCTGCCGTGTGCGTCATCCCGGCGAGCGAAACCAGCGCCCGAATTCGCAAATCTCTCGCTGCCGTGAGCACACCTACCGCCCCGCCCATGCTATGGCCGATGTAGGCGACGCTCACATCGCTGGGCACGACATCTAGCACCGCTAGGAGATCGCCGAATTCATTGGTGATGCAAGAAACCTGGAAACGGCCTTCCGATTCACCATTTCCAGAAAATGAAATCCGCAAGCACGGCCAGCCAAGATCGGCCAGACCATCGGCAATCGCCACCAGATGCGGGCGATCTTTATTTCCCGTCAAACCATGTCCGAGAATGACCAATCGGTCTGGGTGGATGCCTGGGTGAAAGGTGTGGTCGATGCGCTCGCCTGCTCGGTTTCGGATTTCGCTGTGAGTCATAATGTTAAAAATGGTTAGGCTCCTGCGCGACCGAGAAATGTCAGTTCTGCCACTCCGGATTTGTCGAGTTCACCGAGACCGAGATCGATCAATTTCCGATACTGTGCTTCGGTCGCTTGAGAAAGTGGAGTGACGACTCCGGCATGGCTGGCGAGAGCATTGGCGATGCCACTATCTTTCGCGGCGTGAGCAGCGGAAAAATAGCAATCATGCTCGCGGGAAATCATGTCGTCGCCATCGGTCTCGAGCACTCGTGAGTTAGCACCGGTTTGTGTGAAAATTTCTTTGAGCATGTGCAAATCGAGACCGAGTGCCCCGCCGAGACCGAGACCTTCGGCGAGGCCGGCCGTGTTGATATTCATCACCATGTTCACCAGTGCCTTGATTTTCGCCGCATTCCCGACCGGGCCGACGTAGCGCACGGATGCTGAAATGTCTCTGAGCAGAGACTCGTTTTTCTCAAACGTCTGCGCATTTCCGCCGACCATCAAATAGAGCGTGCCTTGCCGAGCTTGGGTGATGCTGGATGCCATGCTCGCCGCTAAGGTTGACGCGCCAGCGGCGGTTGCAGCGGTAGCCACCGTTTCATGGATCTCCGGACTCACGGTGGCGCAGTTAATGAAAACTTTGCCTGCCGCACCTTTCAACAATGACTCTTCACCTGAGAAAATTTCGAGCATCGCCGCATCATCCGTCACCACGGTGAAAATCACCTCGGATCGCGCGGTGACTTCCGCCAGCGATGTCACGACGAGGCTACCGAGTTCGGTCGCGAGCGATGCCGCAGAATCGTGGTGATCGTAAATTGCCGCGATGGGGTAACCTAAATCCGCCAGACGACGGGCCATATTCGCACCCATTCTGCCGACGCCGACAAATCCAATCGATACTTTGTTCATCGCGGAAAATTGCCGATAACTGCGGAAGCTGCAACTCGAAGTTGCGATTTTCACCGAGTGACTACCTTGGGAGGTGATCCTTGGAAGGTTCGCTGCCACCGCGCAAGGCCGTCTTCATTCACCCTTTCCATAGCATTCTTGCACCGAAGATGACGAGGACACAGCCGAAGATGCGAGTGAGTGTGTGATTGCTGAGCAAGCGCATTTGATCGCTGCCAAACCATGCGGCGGCGGCGGAGGCGATTCCCACCGCTGCGACGATTTTCCAGTCGATGAGTCCACTCGTCCTCGCATTGTTCGCGGTCGCAGCCGTGGCGGTGATGATAATGACGGCCATGGAGGTGGCGACGGCTTGTTTATGATCGAGACCGAGCGAGGCGACAAATGCAGGCACCATGACGATTCCGCCGCCCACTCCACAGAGGGCACCTAATAGTCCGGCGACGAGTCCGATGACGATGCTAGAAAGGATAAATTTCATCGGCGCGCAGGAGTTTTTCTAGCAGAAGCGATTTCCACGATGAGTCGATGCAGGACGAGGCGATGATCAAGACCCGTGGTGACGAGTGCTTGATCCGCCTTGAGTGTGGCTTCCATGACGTGTTGGAGGCCAGGCAAATCAAAATTCCGGGCATTATCCGTAGCGAGGAAAATGGGGAAAACATTAATACCAGAGCCGTCCTTTTTTTGCGGTAGCCAAGCGCGGTCTGCTTCTGCGAGACGATTGAGACCACCGGAAAACGCACTGTAGTTTCCAGTGGGAACTTTGAATTTTTCCATAATCAACTTCGCCATGAATAGGTTCCTAACCACTCCGATGATCGAGGCACGCATGATGCCGATGGCAGATTCGTCCGCTTCTAATTGTTGATCGATGAGCTGGATGGCGCGCGTCGCATTGCCGAGCTGGATCGCCTTACCAATCTCGAAGACCACGGCGGCCCGACTCATGGGGACGAGGACGCGAACGTCATCTTCCGTCACCTCGCGGCGCTCTTCACCCAGATAGAGATCCAGTTTTTCTAACTCATTAGCGATCTGCTGGGATTGTTCTCCAGCGAGCATGACAAAAAGGGCGAGTGCATCTGGCTCGAAGCGTAAACCGAGATCCTTCGCGCGCTTGGTCACGAGCGAGGCAACTTGATCTTGCCAATCGTCGCGATTGGTATCGATGCGGTCGTGGACTTGGACATCAGCTGCTTTTTCGATGAATTTCCAGAACGACCGTCGCTTATCGACGCCTTGGGCGGTGAGTAGAAATTTCACGCCATCTGGAATCCCGCGCTCAAGGGTGGTGCGGAGTTTCTCCACTCCAGCTTCAGTGCGCTGTGAGCGGCCCGTGACATTATCTGCGAGGAAATTCG
>JANORE010000376.1:0-4707 GCA_031415155.1 Akkermansiaceae bacterium
AGTTTCTCGACAATGCCGCGGTTGATGTGCTCCTCAATACCGGTCCAAACGCTGGTGCCGTGAAAACCGCCATCGTCAACGCAATACGCGACGGTATCTTGATTGACCTGAAAGCCCAACCATCACAGCCATGAGAAGAAAAAACTACCTATTCATAACAGGCATCTTGATGTTAGCGACCTCTGCGGTCTTTACTTTGTATTGGTTGAAAGCGAGTAAATCAAAGCTCAGTGCTGAAGCGCCACCTACCGAAGAATCAGCTACTTCTGGAAACCCGCCGACCCGCACAAGCCAACCAAAACAAAACCAATCGATACCCGTCGGAAAGGAGCGCAGACTCCCAGCTGTGGCCGAGAAACTTCCCTATCAGATGTCTAGCTCAATGAGTGCATTTGATCCCATCGCGGATGCCAACCGACGGGAAAATGCACCATTCAAAATTCAAGGGCATGGCAGTAAGGCTAAGATTGTGGATAAGGAGGGTAAGATACTTATTGAGGCCGATGAAAATATTGGGTTTTACGGATGTTCCGTTAGTCCGAATGGAAAGCAAATCGCTGTTTATTATGGCGACGCGACATACGACATTATCAATTTCAACTCCGGCGAAACAATCCGGCTTCCGCAACAGCCTCCTGGTGACAACATGCTAGGCTTTGGTTCGTGGCATTGGATCAATGATAAAACACTCATAGGCGTATCTGGCATAATAGCCCCGCATAACCATGAGCATACAGGACATAGCTGTGAAGATCCGCATATTAGTCAAAGCGTTCTTTACCGCTATGATTTGAACGAACAGAAGATTTCACAAATCGCGCTCCCACCAGGTCTCGACACTAAAATTGTATCCGTTAGAGCCGTTGACGAAACAGGTAAGGTGCAATTATGGCCTGACGGGCAAGGCGATTCATATACTGATGCCAGTCTGGGCTGGTTCGAAATCCGTCCGACAGAATAGTCTCTTGAACAGGGTCCGTAGTATCAGAGTGAATCAAGGTGTTTTTTAGAAATGATTCGTAGACAAATTACCCATCAATCCACTGTGATCATTTTTAAGTGTCAGATAAATAAATAATAAAACTCAGAGTGGATGCGGAAAAACTCATTGAGGGTCTGGGCTTGAGCTTGCCGGAGAATTTCGATCCGCTTGAATAGATTTATGGATGAAGGACCTGCGATCGACATCCGCTCTCTGAGAGTGGACTACGGAGACTACGTCGCCGTGAATGATCTAACACTCCGCGTGCGGCATGGTGAAATTTTTGGCTTGGTAGGGCCGAATGGCGCAGGGAAAACGAGCACCTTTCGCGTGCTGGCGACCTTGATGGAGCCGACATATGGCGAAGTGATTCTAAGTGGCGTGGACGTGTTAGAAAACCAGGAAGAGGCGCGGCGTATCATCGGTTACATGCCGGATTTAGCACCTGTCCCATCGGATTTAAAAGTGTGGGAATTTCTGGAATTTTACGCGGCGGCTTATGGCCTGGGGAATCATGCACAACGGCGCGAGCGAGCGGCAGAATGCCTGGCAGAAGTTTCTCTAACCGATTGGCGCAATAGCTGGTGCAATCAACTTTCCCGTGGGCAGACGCAGCGTCTTGTCTTGGCTAAAACACTACTGCATCGTCCGCGAGTTTTGATTTTGGATGAACCCGCCAGTGGCTTGGATCCTCTCGCCCGGCGTGAATTGCGTCAGGCTTTGCAAAAGCTGGCCCGCGCTGGCGCTACCATTTTTGTCAGCTCTCACATCCTCACTGAGCTGGCAGAAATGTGTACCTCGCTCTGTGTGATGAATCGAGGGAAGCTCCTCGCATCTGGGACTGCGCAAGAAGTGCGCGAGCAGTTAGGCCGCAATGAAAGAACTCTCACAGCTACAGTGCTCTATCAGGCACAAGCCGCAGCGGACTGGCTAGCGGCACAGCCTGCGGTGGATGCGGTTCAAGTTTCGAGCAATCAGGTGACATTCCGCTATGCTGGCAGCGATGAAGAGCAAGCAGACTTAATGATAGGTCTGATGCGGAGTGGTGCGCGGCTTCGTTCCTTTGAAGAAAAAGGCTCATCCTTTGAAGACCTCCTCGTAGAAGTCGCAGAAAATAACCGCATCGCTTCATGATGGAAAAATCACGAACTCAGTCCGGCAGCATGGAATCGATCAGCGTGTGGAAAATCTGGGAAAACCCGATTTTCCGGCGTTACTGCCAGACTCGTTTGCGTCTGCGTGGACTGTCGATTGCGCTGCTCATCACGACTTTACTGGCGGGTTTTTTATTTTTCACCATGCGGGCAGCATCTCTATATCGGGCAGATCTTAGTGCGTCTGATGCTGAGCGTAGCACCTTGATCCCGCTGCTGATATTGCAGGCGTGCATTCTCTTTTTATTAGGAACGGCGCAAGTTTCCGGTGGCATCACGGCAGAGAAAGATGAGGGCGTGATCGATTACCAAAGACTCATTCCCATGACGCCGCTGGCGAAAGTGTTTGGCTATTTATTTGGCCTGCCGATCCGTGAGTATGTGATGTTTTGCGTGACGCTTCCTTTTACCGCATGGGCGATATGGAAAGGTGGAATCGCGGTTTCTGCTTGGCTACCGCTCTACGTGGTGATGATGACTTCTGCACTGACCTATCATCTAACAGCTCTAGTCACGGGGACCGTTGCTAAAAATCGACGCTGGGCATTTCTGATCTCGATTGGCCTAGTATTCAGCCTCTACACGGCGGTGCCGATGATGTCGCGATTCGGCTTGGTGTTTTTCAAATACCTCACGATCCGGCCCGTCTTGGATGAGTCGATGCCGGGTCTTTTGCCGCACACGGCAGGAGCTTTCGTGAAAGTGGGGCAAAACCTCGCGGTGGATGTGAAGTTCTTTAATCTGAATTTCCCGGAGGCTGTCTTTACGATCATTTGCCAAGGGGTGCTGATCTTTGTCTTTGTAGTGATGCTATGGCGCAAGTGGCAGCGCGATGAGTCGCTGCTTCTTGGGAAGATTTGGGCTACGGGCCTATTCATCTGGGTGCAGGTTTTACTGTTAGGAAATGCGTTGCCTCTCATCAAGCCAGGAAATCTTTTCCCATCGCGAGAAATGTCTAACCGCATGAACATTTTGAATGGCTGGCGGCCCGAACCGGAAGAAGCGGTGGGCATGTCGAGTCTGTATGGGGTAGTTACGCTGGCTTTCTTATTCATCATGCTACAGATCATCACTCCTTCGTTAAATATTCAGGTGCGGGGTTGGCGCCGGGCACGGAAAGAAGGACGCTCTTCCTTGCCGCTCTTGTCGGACGCTGCTAGCGCTTACGGTTGGGTCGTGGTGATGAGTTTGGCAGGAGCGATCGGATGGTATATCTTTACCCAAGGGATCATGGAGTCTCACTGGTTTCCGGGACATGATTTGCCGTGTAGTGTCTTGATTTTCTATATCTTCGTGATGCTCTCCGGCAGCTTGGGATTGCAAACTTTGTTAGAAGCGAAGGGTGGGCGGGCGATGATGTTGATGATAATTTTGATCGGCGTGGCCCCATTGATGGTGGGGACGATTTTAAGTGTTTCAAGTGACCGTCTGATCCCTGCTGCAGTATGGATCGCCGGAGCCTCGCCCATCAGTTCACCAGTGTATGCTTCTACTGTCCTCATGAGCCTCAGTGAGCTGCCGCCGAACTTGGCCCGCGCTTTGCCCAGAGCTTTCCATTTCTGGCAAGCTGTGTTTGCCATCGCTGCTATCTGGCTCACGCTTCAGTTACGCATCGCTCGCAGATCCATCGCCGAGATTACGGCAAGACGTGATATTTCTACGGGCGAAGGCAAAGACCCGTGATGGTGCTCCTGCATTATTTTCAGAACGTATTTTTAATATTTCAAAAGCTGAGCCACTCGCAGATCCAAAAGATTTAGAAAACTGGACGTGTCACCTTTTTTGGAGTGTTTCTGGAGTGCTTCTGGTTGAATTTAATGTATACCGCCACGCGCATGATTTGTGGAAAGTGGTTGAACTGGATTGCCCCAACGGGGCAAAATGCGACAGCCCAGAGCATCGCCCTAGGTAATGGGTGAATGAAATGGTTTAGCCCTGAAAGGGCGGAACTTATCAGGAGGTGGCCCATTAAATTTCGCCCCTTCAGGGCTCCGGATTCCTTGGGGTTTCTCGACCCAGGGCGATGCCCTGGGCTATCGCATTTTGCCCCGTTAGGGCAATCAAACACAACATTTTCCACAAAACATGAAGCGCGGCAGCATATTCAGGAAATCAAGCCTTTGACAGCTTCGCGTTCCTCTTTCAGCTCGTGGATGGTCGCGTCGATTTTTCCTTGGCTGAAAGTGTCGATCGGCAAGCCTTGGACGATCTCCCATTTCCCGCCTTCGAGTGTGCGGATCGGCATGGAAGCCATGATGCCTTTTTCAATGCCGTAAGAACCGTCCGAGCAGACTGCCACGGAGTGCCAATCGCCCGCAGGAGTCGGCGTGATGAGACTTTTCACCGTGTCCATCGCCGCATTGGCAGCAGATGCTGCGGAAGAAAGACCGCGTGCCTTGATGACAGCCGCACCGCGTTGTTGGACGGTGGCGATGAATTCGCCCTTGAGCCAATCGCTATCGGTGATGACTTCACTTACCGGTTTCCCGTCGATTTTTGCATTCGTAAAATCTGGATATTGTGTCGCCGAGTGATTTCCCCAGATGCAGAGATTGGTCACATCCGAGCAAT
>JANORE010000377.1:0-3522 GCA_031415155.1 Akkermansiaceae bacterium
CACAATCAAAACCCAAAAAATAAGGGGTTTGTATGACCTTCGAACTTTTTTGGTCTGCGCCTCCTTTACAGATTCATCTTGGATGAGCGTTGACGAGGTGAAATTTATGTTCATGTTTTGACGCGTTATCCGTATTTGGAATTCCAACTTATCTATCAAATGAGCATTATTCGTCGTTTTATCTCCGTCGCATTCGCGGCCTCCCTCGCTACTTTGGCTACCGCTCAAGATGGCAAACTCAGCATCGCCACTGTCGATATGCAGGAGCTTTTCAAACAATATTATCGCACGAATGAAGCTCAGAAGCAGATCAACGTGGAAAAAGCTCGAATCCAGAAGGACAATAATGAGCGGCTTTCACGCATTCGTGAGCTGGAAGATAGCCTTGGAAAGTTGAAAAAACAGGTCGAAGACCCAGCAATCAATGACTCGAAGAAGCAATCCATCATGAAGGATATGCAGGGTCAAAACCAGGAAGGCGTTCAACTTGACCGCGAACGTCGCGAATTTCTTCAACGCCGCAACCAAGCACTCAACGAGAAAATGGTCCAACGCATGAGAGGGATTCTTGAGGAAATCCGCAAACTCGTAGAAGAAAAGGCGAAAGCCGATAACTATGACTACGTGTTCGACAAATCTGGCACCAGCACCTCACAAGTCCCGTTTTTACTTTATACCAAGGATGCTACGGATATCACTTCAGTGATTCTTAAAGATCTCAATAAGGACGCTCCACCGGAGTCTCTCGTTAAGGAAGGCGAAGCTCCAAAGCTTGAGATGCCAGGAGCCAATCCTGCACCTGCTGCCGAGTGATTTTTAAGACAACGACTCTTCATCCATTGGCATTCGTTCTCACTCTTTCCGAACTCGCCCGATGGGTCGATGGTGACATCGTCCGGGGCGAGTTCAATTTGTCCCTGTCAGGCATGGCAGCACTCGATGCCGCCAGCTCACATGATGTAAGCTTCCTCGGAAACGAGAAATATCACAGTCAATTTCTAAAGACCAATGCGGCAGCTGTCCTCGTCTCACCCGGTGTAACGGATGGCCCAGAAAACACCGCCTTAATCGCAGTCGAGAATCCTTCACTCGCTTTCGCGGTGGTAGTAAGACACTTCGCTGCGGCTACCCGGAAATTCTCGCCTGGAATTCATCCTCGGGCATTTGTGGATTCCACGGTCAAGCTGGATCCCAACAACGTCCGTGTGGATGCTGGAGCCATTATTCTAGCAGGTGCCACGATAGGAGATGGCTCATCCATCGGGCCAAATAGTGTGATTTGCGAAGATGCCGTGATCGGCAAGGATTGCCAGATCATGGCAAACGTTACGATTCGCGAACGCTGTATGCTCGGTGACCGTGTCATTCTCCAGCCCGGCGTCATCATCGGCTCTGACGGCTTTGGCTATGAACTTTCTGAAGGTAAGCATTTAAAAATCGACCAAGTCGGGATTGTGGAAATCCGCGATGATGTCGAGATCGGAGCGAACTCGACCATTGACCGCGCTCGATTTGGAAAAACGATGATCGGAGAAGGCTGCAAGATCGATAATCTCGTCCAGATTGGTCACAATTGTGAAATCGGAAAACATTGTCTGATCGTCGCCCAGACCGGGATTTCAGGGAGTTCGAAACTCGGCGATTATGTCACGGTGGCGGGACAAGTCGGTATCGGAGGACATGTGACAGTCGGCTCAAATGCGATTTTAGGATCCCGCACGGGAGTCACGGCGAGCATTCCTGGCGATCAAGTTTACGCAGGGAAGCCAGCCCAATTGATGCGCGATGAAATGAGATATCAAGCACATGTCCGGCGCTTACCAAGACTCGTTAAGCGCGTGAAGGCTCTTGAGGCGGCGCTCAAAATTTCTAATGGATAGCGTTGCTGCAGGCTCATGTTGAAATGAGTCCACTCCGAAATCCGGGGCACAGGGGTTATACTGCCGCGCTTCATGTTTTGTGGAAAACGTCGGGCAGGATTGCCCCAGCGGGGTAATATGCGATAGCCCAGGACATCGCCCTGGGTAATGGGTGGACGAAATGGTTTAGCCCTGAAAGGGCGGAACTTTTCAGGAGGTGGCGCATCAAATTTCGCCCATTCAGGGCTTGAATTCCTTAGGATTTCTCTACCCAGGGCGATGCCCTGGGCTATCGCATTTTGCCCCGTTGGGGCAATCCTTTGAGCGACGGCATCATTTCCACAAATCGTCATGCGCGGCAGTATAAGTGCGGATTGTGATGGCCGGGTGCCGCTTCTTTACTCGAATTTGAAATGGGCTCGAAATAAAAGAACCATCTTATTACCTGAGAGGAAACATGGCTTACCCATAAATGGATGTATATCAAATGCTATGATCGAGATGAATTTCTCAGCTTCTTTTGTTCTGTAATCCAAGATCTGTCTTGATCTGACAGTCCATCTTCCTGGGTCTGAGACTTCGTCCCATCCGGCTCTAGCAAGGTGAGGGTGCCCTTCGAGTATGAAGTCAGTTTGGCAAAAATTTTACGATTTTTACGATCTTGCCATTCACGATAGCCCTTTTTCTCTAAGCTCGCTTTCCAGCCTTTATGTGACTCTGCAGAGACCGCTTCAGCATGTTTAAGTTGCCCCCATAGATGTGGCGCGCCACCACGTTTAAAGCCTCGATATTTACCGACCACTTCACCGCTGGAGTTGAGCATGATGAGTGAAGGATAACCGAGCACTTTATAGCGTTTTTTAAGCTCAGCCGTGTATTGTTTGATCCTGATTTCTCGATCTTCTGTGGAGTCGATATCAAGATCTACGTCTGTGACTGTTGCATTAGAATCTACCTTGAGTCTAACGATGTTTTCCATCGCCCAAGTGCCAAATTCATGGGTCGAAAAAAGCTCTTGAGAGAGAGCATTGCACATCGGGCTATTGCTTGAGTCGGTGAACCAGATTAGCAACGGCTTGCCCTCACGCATGGAGAGTTGCTTCGCGATGGTCTCACTCTGTTCCCAAGGGCCACGCTTAGGCGCGGAGAGTAAGGTGGCGAGCTGAGGAAGTCCGGCTTCTGGGTTGTCTGGATCCGTATAAATAATGTCCTCTTCAGGTGTCATATTTAAGGGGAGGGGATTTGTAGAGACATTTCCACCCGCAACGACGGCCGTGGCAATGGGTGCTGAAGATTTCCCCCGGAGCTGTGGCGGAACCCCCGTCGGTCCGAAGGGACTTTGCTCTTCTTTAGGCTGGGTTTTAGCGGTGAATCCAAGTTTCGCGCATGAGCAAAAAACAAGCGAGATCAAGGTGATTTTCAGTAAAAATCGGCTCATCATGGATCTATCTTATTCCTTTAATCGAATGGGAGTTGCACAGTAGATACAACGAAACCATTTAAATAATAACATATGGATGCATACCGGAATGATATATCCTAGACCATAAATCTGGTGCGCCTTTTTATTTTTCAAACACATCCGAGGAACAAAGAGCTTCTGTCCGCAAATTCGACAACTGCTATTGATTCCCCAAATGAGATAGGCGATTCCAAGGATGGG
>JANORE010000378.1:0-10631 GCA_031415155.1 Akkermansiaceae bacterium
AGGCGTGATAATTTCCCAGCGCGAGGGCAGTCAGTGGCGTGGTCCACGGCGACGCGGTCTTGGTCGAAATCAAGACACCTTGGAGAAAAAACTCGGTTTTTTGGAGATTCGCGATGCCTTGTGGATCGCTGACCGTAGCCGTGAGGGTGGCCGCCCCCGGTGCGTAAAGGGTGGTGGTGACCGCAGCTAGAGAAACCGTAGGGAAGCCAGGGGTGGTTTGTAATTGAGAAACGACGACGGGGAGTTTCGAGGAAGCCGGAGTCGTGGTGGTGCCATTGGCGAGTAGGCCATTGGCATTCGTTCCCCAGACATAGATCGTGCCGTCTTTAGCGATGGCGGTGCTGAAGCCGGGCTGGCCATTGATGCCGCCCGCGGAAACGCGGACGATGTTCGCAAGATCGCTGGTATTGGCGGGGTTGCGGACTTTCACGGCGAATTTCTTGGTGACGGTGGTGTTGTCGCCGAGAGCGCCGGTGGCGTTATTTCCCCAGGCCCAGACATTTCCTAAATTATCGAGAGCGAGGGTGTGCTTAGAGCCACAGGAAATCTGCTGGATGCCCGTGAGCGGGCTGTAAACCGTGCCAACGAGTTTCTGGACCTGCACCGGAAAATTCGCGACGCCCGTGATGACGCCATTGTCGCCGAGGCTGCTATTGACGCGATTTCCAAACGTCCAGACGGAGCCTTGTAAATTTGCATCGCCCGTTTTCCAGCGAACGACCGCCGCGAAGTCATCGCCTGCATCGGCATCCCAGACGTCGGTGAGATCGGTGGTGGCGTTGAGCTTGGCCTTGATCGCGAAGGACTGCGCGGTGGCATTTCCCAGCGAAAGATTACCGCTGACGTTATTTCCCCAAACCCAGACGCAGCCCAGTGCGCCGGGAATTTCCAACGCCGAGGCCTCGCGAGCCAAGGCGAAATCTTTCCCCAGCGCGATGTCGCGGATGCCGGTCAGATCGGTCGTTGCATTCGTTTTCACGCGGCCTGCAAATTTCCTACTGCCTGCGGTGGCCAAGCCATTGCCGAGACGGCCATTGAGCTGATTGCCCCATGTCTGGACGAAGCCGCCGGAATCCAGAGCTGCGGAAAATTCCAGACCCGCAGCGATCTTGGTGCCGCCGGTGAGGAAGTCGGTGGCGGTGGTGCTCTTGATGACTTTCGCGGCGTAACCGAAGGTGGTGGTGGCGTTGTTATTTCCGACCTCGCCGTAAATATTGCTGCCGAAGCCCCAGACTTGGCCCGTCGTGTCGAGCATCAATGAGTGATTTGCCCCGGCAGCGATGCGCGAGGCATTGGCGATATTCAGAGTGCTGGAATACTTTGCGGCAGCGGGAGCGAGGACATTCGTGTTGGTAGTGACACCGCTGGATAAACGCCCGAAATTTTGATTTCCCCAACCAAAAACTTGGCCGTTGGTGACGAGCGCTAATAGATCCTGCGATCCAGCGGAGACATCTCCCGTGAGATCAAACGTGCTGGCAGCAGTCGTGCTGCTGTCCGCGCCGGAAAATGCCTTGGCCTTGAGAGTGATATCTCGATCCACTGTCACGGTGCTACCTGAAACGACGATGGGATCGTAAATGGTCGGCTCCGCGCCAGTGACGGTGTAGCGGATCGTAGCGCCGGGCGTGGGGCAAGTGACCACGACGGAGAACTTGGTGAGCGAAGTGCCGGTGATGGGGAGAAATGTCGGGGTGGCCACCGTCTGTGCGAAGGCGGTGGAAGCGAAGAATAATAGCAAGGAGCAGGATGCTCCCAGCACGGACTGGAGCGAGACGCTCCAGCCACTTTTACTTTTGCTGTCGCAACTCGGCAAACGAGATAGAATTTTCATAGGAGCAATGGATGAAATGAAGGGGAATTTAAAAATCCCATATTTTCAAATGATCTCACTAAAAATTGTATGTGGAGCCGTGAGTAAAGGTTTTTTTAGAAACAACCCTGTCACAAGAGGCTGAACCGATGATTTAGGAAGCAACGGTCACAGGCCTACCCAACAAAATGTTACGGGGTCTCCGATTCTACGAGCGGGTTCCAAACTTTCTGAAAACCCCACCCCTGAAAATCCTTAACATGGGCCGTTGCAAAATGGGTCACTCCACTTTGTCGAAGAGTGAGCGCTAGCCGGGCATCGAAAACTCTTCGACGTGCGAAATCCCTGGTTCCAGCTAATTTCCACACCTCATCCATGACGTGCGCGTGCTCGACTCTCATGATGTTTGGAATACTCCAGTAGGCAGTCACCAAGTCGCGAGCTGCTTGGGCGCTGAGTGGCTGCGCCATTACCGCTGGATTCCGTAACAAAACGTAGAGTTCTACTAAAATATAGTCGGTGAGCACGACCCTCATCGCAGGATTGCTCAGATTTTCTCGAAGAAAAACCACCGCAGCATGATGCCATGCGGATGCAGGATTTAGCGAGTAGAGCAACAAATTGGTATCGATGCTGATCATGCTTGGGTGTCCCTGAGTTCGTCACTTTCCACCAATGTCTTAAAATCCAGCTGATCGAAATCAGAACGAAAATGTGCTTCTTTCAGAAGTGGGAGTTCCCATGGCTTGGTCGTCGTTTGCAATGGATAGGCCAACATCATGTGTTCAATACCCCGACGTATCACTTCGGCCAGTGACCATTCCCGCTGTTCTGCGATCGCTTTTGCGGCACGGTAAAGTTCATCCGGCAATTGAATTTGCGTCTTGATCATGATGGCAATTTGCCCTCCGTGGTGATTATGTCAACACTGTAAGCTGGGGGGCAGTCAGGCTCAAAGTGTCGGATGATGCTCTTACGTCTCGTCGCGATGACGAAGAAGGAAGTCACCAAGTTGCGTGTTCCAACCGTCAAAATGAATTGGACGGAACACTCGCGTGTCTTGCCTCGCACCAGCCACGATTCCACAAACCATGACGTGCGACAGCATCACGCGGAATCACCGATCTCCGCCATCGCGGGAGTTTGATTGAGGAAAATGTCGCGAGCCGCCGCTTGGACATCCGCATCCGTGAGAGACAGGATTTTCGCCCGCCATTCTTCGGGCGTAGGAATATGCCCCAGATCCAGCAAGCATTCGCCAGCCCACCCGGCGTGCGCTCCTGTCGATTCGAAGGCGAGTTTGCTTTGGCAAATCGTGAGGCGTTTGGCACGGTCCAGCTCTCCGGTGCGCGGGCCATTTTCCACGAGATCATCAATTTCCCGGTGGATACAAGCGAGTGCTTCTTCGCGAGATTCGGGATCAAGCCCCGCGTTGATTTCGAATGCGCCCGTTTCATCGAAGAATGTCACATCGCTACTGATCTGATAGCACAGCCCCCGCTCTTCACGGAGTTCCAGAAACAGTCGCGAGCTGGCCGTTTCACCTAACATCACGCTCAACATCCGTAAGGCATGGCGCGATTCCGAATGCCGACCCGGCGCATGCCATGCCAGTGATAGCTGGAGCTGATCCGTCTCACGCTCGTCTTTGACGTGGCCAGAAATCGCGTGGTGTCGATCAAACGGAGCTGCCGTTTCTGCCCCATGAAACGCCTCCGGCAAATGAGGGAAAATCATCGCCATGACTTCGTCCGCAGAGAAAGGACTTGCCGCAGCGATCACTACATCCTCGCGGAAATAATGACGATTTCGAAAATCGATCAAGGCCACCCGATCTATCTTCGCGATGGATTCCATGGAGCCAGAAATGGAGTTTCCTAACGGATGATCGCCCCATAGTGCCTTGGAAATGAGATCGCCGATGTGGTCTGTGGGCGACTCTTGATACATGATGATTTCCTCGCCGATGACTTCGCGCTCCAGAGCGATTTCCGCCTCGGGAAAGGTCGCGTGCCAGACCATATCCGCGAGTACATCTGCGAGAACCGGCATCAAGTCCGCCTCGCCGCGGCCTTCATAGACCGTCTGATCTTCCGAGGTGCAGGCATTGAGCTGGCCGCCTGCGTTCTCGATTTCAAAACTCAAATCTCGGGCGCTCCGCCGTGCCGTGCCTTTGAAAACCATGTGCTCGACGAAGTGTGCCAGCCCGGCGGGCAGCTCAGACTCATTCCGGCTGCCCGCTGGAATATAGATCGAGAGTGCCGCGCACTCGGAGTCCGCCACCGTCGCCACCGCGAGCCGTGGCCCGCCGGGGATTTGCCGCCATTCATAAATTGCTTTGCTCATCGTAATAATGCTTCTGCCAGTGCCAGATCTGCTGGCGTCGTGATTTTTAAATTGGGATGCCGTGATTCGATCAATTTCACTGGGACATGAATGGCTTCCAGTGCGGAGACCTCATCGGTCACGGTGAGACCTTGTGCGGCCACGGCGAGGTAGGCTTCTCGCAGCTTCGAGATTCTGAAGACTTGCGGCGTTTCCATGAACCATAAGTTCTCCCGAGAAACTGCTGCCGCGCTGAAGTCATCCGTGCTGGATCGCTTCAAGGTTTCCGTCACTCGTCGGGCCAATGACGCTGCTTGATGTTCTCTCGCGGCTGCCACGCAGCGATTAATATCCGCCGGGGAAATCAACGGCCGAGCGCCGTCATGCACCGCGACGAAATCCATTTCGCCAGATAAGGCAGCCAATCCCGCCGCCACCGAATCCTGCCGTTTCGCCCCGCCATCCACCCGTTTCACTGGCTTAGAAAATCGCTCACTCTCTAGCAGTTCCCAGGATTCCACCGGGCAAACGATGACGATTTCCGCGATGGCGTCTGCGGCGAGAAATGCCTGAAGCGTTCGTAGTAAAACGGGCACACCCGCCAGTGGCGACGTCAGTTTATCAAAGCCCATCCGGCGACTCGATCCAGAGGCCACAAGGATCGCGGCGCAAGAAGGAGAATGGGTAACGGCTGACATGCGCTGAGTATGGCAGCCAGTTTCTGGCGGCGGAAAGAGCCAAATTTCTCTCAATCGACGGTTGGCGAACTCGGGCTGGAGCATTAGGCTGACGGCGTGACTCAAGATTCGCTACCACCCGATCTGCCCATTCAGCTCCAAGGGCTGCTGCTTTTGGCGGATCCATCATTACGGGGTAGCACGTTTCATCGCTCGGTGATTTTGCTCGCAGAGCACGGTGCCGAGCAAGGAGCCTTCGGGCTTATCCTCAATCATCCTACCGGAAAAATGGTGGGCGATTTCCTGCCAAGCGAAGACTTCGCGCCACTGCGGCTGCTTCCTGTCCATCATGGTGGCCCGGTCGAGCCGAGCCAACTGACTTTTTCCGCCTTCTGGTGGAGCAAAAAACTCGGCCTGCGCTGGTCACTCCGCATCTCGGCAGAAGACGCGAGCGCCCACACGAAAAAGCCAGGCCACATGGTCCGCGCCTTCATCGGCCATTCCGGTTGGTCGGCGAATCAGTTAGAAAGCGAGCTTCGTCGTAATTCATGGATCGTTGCCCGTCCCCAACCCGATCTGCTAGGCCACGCCCATGATCTTCGCCTGTGGTCCGAGCTGATGCGTCAAATTTCGCCACTTCATCGCATCTTGGCGGAAGCTCCAGACGATCCGTCACTGAACTGATTTCTCCTCATATTTTTCCATTTACCATGTCAGACTCGCCTCTCGTTTTCAGCCCTATCTCGGAAATTCTCGCCGAATTTTCCGCAGGTCGTCTCGTCATCGTCTCAGATGATCCCGCTCGTGAAAATGAAGCTGATCTCGCGGGAGCGGCATCGCTCTGCACGGCGGAAATGGTCAATTTCATGGCGGTTCATGCACGCGGTCTCATCTGTGCGCCGATCCCTCCTGAGCGGGCGGAGCAACTCGATCTGCCACAAATGACGCGGCGGAATCGCGAGGGCCACAAGACCGCATTTACTGTCAGCGTCGATGCGGCCGAGGGTATCACCACTGGGATTTCAGCGGCAGATCGAGCGTTGACCATCCGGCTTCTCGCCGATCCTGAAATCGGGGCGGACGCCTTTGTCCAGCCCGGCCACGTTTTTCCGCTGCAAGCGGTGCCAGATGGCGTGCTCCGCCGGACGGGTCATACCGAGGCCGCGCTGGATCTAGCCGCGCTTGCTGGACTGCCGCGCGCCGCCGTCATTTGCGAAATCATGAATGACGATGGGACGATGGCTCGCGTCGGCCAGCTCGGTGATTATCAGCAGCGCCACGGCCTCAAGGCCTGCACCATCGCGCAACTCATCGAGTTCCGCAGACGTTCGGAAAAGTTAGTTTATCGCGAGCAAACGGTCAAAATGCCTACCGATTTCGGTGAGTTTGACTGCCATCTCTATCGGATCACCACGGACGCGAGCCACCACCTCGCCCTCACGAAAGGCACGATTGATCCGGAAACTCCAACACTTGTTCGCGTTCATTCGGAATGCCTAACAGGTGATGTTTTCCAATCTCAACGATGCGATTGCGGTGGACAACTCGCTGCGGCACTCGAACAGATTTCCAGAGAAGGCGGCGTCCTCCTCTACCTCCGCCAAGAAGGTCGTGGCATCGGTTTGCCTGCAAAAATCCATGCTTACAAGCTGCAAGAAGAAGGACTCGATACCATCTAGGCCAACGAAAAACTCGGCTACGGTTCCGATCTTCGCGACTATGGGATGGGTGCTCAAATTCTCTACGATCTCGGGATTCGTAAAATGCGACTCCTTACGAACAATCCGAAAAAAATTATTGGTCTCGAAGGTTACGGCCTGCAAATCGTCGAGCAAATCCCCATCAGCCTGCCCTCAAATCCGCACAACGAAAAATATCTAGAAACCAAACGCCTACGAATGGGGCACACCTTATGAGCTCAGCTGATGGATTCGCTCAGCCTGTTTCTTAAAAATTTCCCATGAGAACCAAGTCATTCATCCTCAATATTTCCTTGCTGCTGAGCTCGCTAAGCCTTGCAACTGACTGGCTGCATTTACCCGCTAAAGAAGGAACCTCCAACGGCAAGAAAATCGTCCTCGTTTCCGGTGATGAGGAATATCGCTCTGAGGAGAGCTGCCCGATGCTAGGGAAGATTTTGAGTCAAAAACATGGTTTCGATTGCACGATACTATTTGCGATCAATCCTGCTGGCGGTTACATCGACCCAAACTATCCGAAGAATATCCCCGGACTCGAAGCCTTGGATAAGGCGGACTTGATGATCATCGGCACTCGTTTCCGCCGGCTTCCTGAAGATCAGATCGCCCATTTCGCAAACTATCTGAATGCGGGGAAGCCAGTCATCGGCTTCCGCACGGCCACTCATGCTTTTATAGGAGATGCGAAAACGGGTGATTTCAAATGGTCAGACTTCGGGCTGAAAATTTTGGGCGAGCAATGGGTCAGCCATCACGGAAATCATAAAGTCGAAGGCACTCTTAGCTTTGTGGAAACTGCGAACCGGACGAATGCGGTGCTCAACGGAGTGGGTGAAATTTTCGCAACTTCCGATGTCTATGGAATCGAAAATCTGGATGAAAAGGCAGCCATGATCTTACTCCGCGCCGCCGTGACGCAGTCCCTCGATCCCGCATCAAAGCCAGTCACCGGAAAGAAAAATGAGCCGATGATGCCAATCGCGTGGTTGCGCGAGTATACCGCACCAGACGAGATGACCAAGGGACAAGCTTTCTGCACGACTTTGGGCGCTTCCGTTGATTTCGGCGATGAAGATTTACGGCGATTGACGGTGAATGCGTCTTTTCATCTCGTGGGCTTGGAAGTGCCAGCCAAGGCGGACGTGAACTATGTGGATCCGTTTGATCCGACCTTTTATAGCACGATTGATCAGAAGGACTACTACATGAAGCGGAATCTCAAACCAAGCGACTATGCACTTGGTAAGAGTCCTGCGACCCAACTACCTGATCATTTCGAGGTTCCTAGCCAGTTTATCAAAGTTCCAGCCACGCCAAGTGCCGCAACGAGTGTTCGCTAGCAAACCATCGCGCCACTCATCAAGGGCGAAGGCATCGTTTTTGAGCAAAATCTCGACGAGAGCTTTTTTACCAATCACGTTTTCACCGAGATTATAATTAGAATAATTCTTGATATTGATCTGCGGTGGCCTAGTTTGCCGCCGCAATGGTCCATCAAACACCAAATTCTATCGCGGAAATCGAGATTCCAGATGAAATTTCTGGGCTTCGAATGACGCGGCAGCGCCAAGAAGTTTACCGCACCCTGATGCAGGAGCGGAATCATCCAACGGCGAACGACGTCTTTATGCGCGTGAAAGATCGGCTACCGCAAATCTCACTTGCCACCGTTTACAACTGCCTCGAAGCCCTTGTGCAACACGGCATCATCCGGCAGGTAAACTTCGACCGAGAGTCCTCCCGCTACTGCCCGAATCTCAGTCAGCACGGCCATTTCCACGATGCCGTTACCGGAAAAATCCACGACGTCGGGTTCAAGCCCGGCATCCAGCTTGCCAATGTTCTCGACCTACCGCCCGGTGCAGTGATCGACGGCATCGAGATCACCCTCCGCGGCAAAGTGGCCGTCTCTTAATTCAGAATTCCCAACACATGAGCTTACAAATCACCAATCTCCACGCCACTCTCGAAAACGGCACCGAAATCCTCAAAGGCGTCAACCTCACCATCCCCAAGGGTGAAGTCCATGCCATCATGGGGCCAAACGGTTCCGGGAAATCGACGCTTTCCAAGGTCATCGCCGGTCACGAAAGCTACCTCGTCACCGCCGGTTCCGTGACGCAGGACGGCGAGGAAATTCTCGGAAAATCGATTGATGAGCGTTCACGCGGCGGCATTTTCCTGGCCTTCCAATATCCATCCGAAGTCCCCGGTGTCTCGAACGCCAACTTCATCCGCGCCGCCCTCCAAGCCCGCTTGCCGAAAGGTCAGGAAATCGACGCAGTCGCTTACTACAAGAATCTCTACTCGAAGATGGACCACCTCGAAATGGACCGGAAATTTACCGCCCGCGCCGTGAACGAAGGCTTCTCTGGCGGAGAAAAGAAGCGCAACGAAATCCTGCAAATGATGATGCTGGAGCCAGAATATTGCATCCTCGACGAGACCGACTCCGGCCTCGATATCGACGCCCTAAAAATCGTGGCCAAAGGCGTCAACGCCATGCGTTCCCCAGACCGCGGGATGCTCCTCATCACCCACTACCAACGCCTTCTGGATTACATCAAGCCTGACCACGTCCACGTCATGGCGGAGGGAAAAATCGTCCGCTCCGGCGGCCCAGAACTCGCGCTCGAACTCGAAAAAGACGGCTATGAATTCCTCAAAGAACCTGCGCTGGCTTAGTAAAAGTAGCGGCGGATTCCATCCGCCATACCCATTTTAAGAATCCAAAATTATGTCCTACGACACCACCGACGTTCTTGACCACGACACCCGCGAAGCGATCGACATCGACCGCACCAAAGGCGACTTCACCTTCCCCGAGCGGAATAAATTCGACGCTGGGCGCGGGCTGACCTCCGCCACGGTTGATTACATTTCAAACGTGAAAAACGACCCGGACTGGGTGCGGGAGTTCCGCCACAAGGCGTTGAAAGTTTTCCAAGACAAGCCGATGCCCACGAACTGGGCGACGAAGGACTTGGAGGCCATCGACTTCGATGTAATCCGTTACTATCTCTCCGACGGGGAAAAACCGAAACGTTCATGGGATGATGTTCCAGCTGACGTGTTAGAGACCTTCGAGCGGCTCGGCATTCCTCAGCAAGAGCGTGCATTCTTGGCGGGCGTGGAAGCGCAGTTCGACTCGGAAGCCGCCTACTCGAATGTGAAGGAAGAACTCACCAAACAAGGCGTGATTTTCGTGAACTCAGCGGACGGACTGAAGGAGCACGAGGAAATTTTCCGCCCATGGTTCGGCAAAGTCATTCCGACTGCGGACAATAAATTTTCCGCGCTGAACTCGGCAGTTTTTTCCGGTGGCTCGTTCATCTACATCCCGAAAGGACTGAAGCTGAAGCAGCCACTGCAAGCATATTTCCGCATCAACTCGGAGAACTTCGGTCAGTTTGAGCGCACGCTCATCATCGCCGATGAAGGCTCCGAGCTAATGTATATGGAAGGCTGCACCGCGCCGAAGTTCGAGACTGCCACACTGCATTCCGCCGTCGTCGAACTCGTCGCTTTGAAGGGTGCGAAAATCCAATACGTCACTGTGCAAAACTGGTCGTCGAATGTTTTCAACCTCGTCACCAAACGCGGAATCGCCATGGAAGACGCGGAAGTGCGCTGGATCGACTGTAACATCGGCTCACGACTCACCATGAAATATCCCGGCGTCATTATGAAAGGGAAACGCGCTCGCGGTGAGGTGATTTCCATCGCCCTCGCCAATACGGGACAGCACCAAGACACCGGCGCGAAGATGATCCACGCGGCCGATGACACGACCTCCAACGTCGTTTCTAAATCCATATCTGTCGGCGAAGGCCGCTCGACTTACCGTGGCCAAGTCCACATTCCAAAGCACCTCAAAGGCTGTAAAAATAATACGGAATGCGACGCGCTACTCATCAATAGCCACAGCCGCACTGATACTTACCCGGCCATCACCGTTCGAGGAAATCAGCACGCCACCCAGCACGAGGCCTCCGTCAGCCAAGTCTCGGACGAGATGTTATTTTATATGCAACAGCGCGGCCTCAACCAAGGCCAAGCCATGTCTCTCGCGGTCAACGGCTTCATCAACGACCTCGTCCGGGAATTCCCGATGGA